>NZ_JACGWD010000092.1:0-14219 GCF_014077565.1 Pseudoalteromonas sp. 5Ae-yellow | reverse complement strand
TTTCCTGGTTCATTTGCAAGCGTTGATGCTAACTTTACCAGACGCGCTGTTCTTCTTGGATCACCTAAGTCCGATTTACCGAATTGTTGTTTTGCCCAATGAGTATGTTCGTTAATCATAATGTGCCATCAAACAAGATTTGAAGATCTGATCATGACATTGAGATTTAGTTCAAAAAAATCCCCGCTAATTTCTTAGCAGGGATTTGTGTATAAGAGACAGCTGAAAAGTGCCTTTTTAGTTCGCTCAATTAATTTTTAACTACAGCGCGTTAAATACGTCGTCTGTTTTAGCTGCGCAAATAAAATCGTTTTTGTGTAGGCCTTTAATTGAATGGCTCCACCATGTAACCGTTACTTTGCCCCACTCGGTTAATAAACCTGGGTGATGGCCTTCGTCTTCTGCCATGTCGCCTACTTTGTTAGTAAACGCGATAGCTTGCTTAAAGTTTTTAAATTTATAAACACGCTCAAGCTGCATAATGCCGTCGCGTACTTCTGGTACCCAGTCTGGGATTTTAGTAATTAATTGTGCTAACTCTTCGTCAGATACTTTTGGCGCATCTACGTGACAGGCTTCGCATTTTTGTGCACTTAATGAAGACATTCTAAATCCTTACTTTTAGCTTTTTTAGCATTAATGTTTAACTGGCTAATTTTTCTTTTGGTGGAAATTTTGGGTCGTGCAAGCCAAGCTCTTTAGCTCGCTCAACCAAAGTCATAATATCCATTTGCGATATATCAAACAGATCATGAATCGAATTTATGGTGTAGTACTGTGGCTGCATAATATCAATACGGTACGGCGTACGCAGTACATCAAGCACATTCATTGGGCTAATTTCTGGCGTGTTTGAGTATACGTACTGAGTTTCACCTGGGCTTGATAAAATACCGCCGCCGTAAATACGCAGGCCGTCTTCGGTTTGCATTAAACCAAATTCAACTGTAAACCAGTATATACGCGCAAGGTATACACGGTCCTTTTTCTGCGCTGCGTAACCTAATTGTCCGTACTTGTGCGTAAACTCGGCAAAGTCAGGGTTAGTTAGCATGGCGCAATGGCCAAATATTTCATGAAAAATATCTGGCTCTTGTAGGTAGTCAAATTCTTCGCGGCTACGAATAAATGTAGCTACCGGAAACTGCTTGTTTGCCAGTAATCTAAAAAACTCATCAAAGTCGATAAGCGCAGGTACTGGCGCGACTTGCCAACCGGTAGTGGCTAGTAACACTTCGTTTAGTTCGCTTAACTGCGGAATACGATCGTGCGGCAGGTTAATCTTTTTTAACCCTTGCATGTACTCGTTGCAGGCTTTGCCTTCAATGCATGCAAGTTGACGCGCTACAAGCTCAGACCAAATTTTATTTTCTTCATCACTCCAGTGTATAACACCATTTTCGTCTGGTGTTTTGGATGTGTATTTACTTGCTTTAGCCATAAGTACCTTCTTGGGTGTGAGCCCTAAATCGGTGTCAGTGTGATACTCAAATCTATTGAATATCGAATGACCCCATACTATGCAAAAGTGAAGAAAAGTTTAATAGATAGACTAACATCAGTATTTGGGACGATCACCACTATCGTAAATTTATAATTACACCTATGGCAATCTAAAAATACAGACCTTTAAATAAAGGCCTGTAGCTTGCCTTTATGTGTATACAATTAATTACACCCAACCAATTTCAGTAAAAGCTTGGTCTAAATCACTAATAATGTCGTTAACATCTTCAAGCCCAACCGAGAGTCTGATCAGCCCATCACTTATTCCAGCGGCGGCTCGTTCCTCTGGCGTATAAGGCGAGTGAGTCATAGATGCAGGATGCTGAATCAGTGTTTCAGCGTCGCCGAGGCTTACTGCAAGTGTACAAAGTTTCATACTATCAATAAATTGTGCGCCATCTTGTAGCGTGCCTTTTATTTCAAATGCAATAACACCACCAGCGGCTTTCATTTGGTTGCCAATAAACTTATGACCTGGGTGCGATTTAAGCCCTGGGTAATATACGGTACTTACTTGTGGGTGCGCTTCTAGATATTGCGCTATTGTTTGTGCACTTTGACAATGGCGTTCTATTCTAATGGCGAGTGTTTTTAGGCCTCGATTAATTAGCCATGCATCGTGCGGGCTTATGGTTGCACCAATGTCTTTTAGTACGGTCATTTTAATGTGTGTTATGTGCTCAAGCGATCCACATACAATACCGGCGACTACGTCTCCGTGACCATTTAAGTACTTGGTCGCACTGTGCATTATAATGTCGATACCGTATTTTTTTGGTGATTGCAGGAGCGGCGTTAAAAAGGTGTTGTCGACCACACTAATTAAGTTGTGCTCTTTAGCAACTGCGCCAATAAGTGCCAAATCAATAACCGCCATAGTGGGGTTGATTGGCGTTTCTACAAATATCATTTTTGAATTAGGTTTGATGGCAGCGCGTAGTTCGTCCTCGTTGGTCATATCAACAAAAGTGACTTCGATTCCCCAGCGCGGCAACATATGCGAGAAAAACGCAAAGGTACAACCATATAAAGCACTTGAGGCAACAAGATGATCTCCTTGCGATAAAAAGCTCAGTACTGAGGCAGATACAGCCCCCATACCTGTTGCGGTTGCAGCTGCTGCTTCACAACTTTCTAGTTGAGCAACTTTTTGTTCAAGCTCTGTGGTTGTGGGGTTTCCTAAGCGCGTATAAATATAGCCAGGTTCGTCGCCTGCAAAACGCGCAGCACCTTGTGCGGCGTTTTCAAAATGAAAGGTAGAGGTTTGATACAAAGGAGAAGTGAGTGCCCCGTGCGGGTCGTTTGCTTTTTGTGGTCCGTGAATACACTGGGTGTTTATATGATGCTTGCTCATTGTAGGCTCATTTTTTTGATTATTATGTTTTTGCGATTCAACAATCAAAACGTATGCGCTTACAAACAGCAAGCATGCCGGATGCTCAGATGGCTATTTGTGCAAAAACCGTGCAGCGCACGTTTGTACACAAATATTGCCACTACCTTTACTACGTTGACTCCGCCTTTTTACGGCTCATAATTTTACCTGCGATGCTTTGCACAGTGCCTTTTAGTAAGCTGCGTTTGTTTTCAAGCCGTGGTAATGGGCGACTAAGCTCCATTGCTTTGTAACCAATACGCGCTGTAAAAATACCGGCGCTGACCCCTTGCGCAGCTCGTCCCGAAAGCTTACCTAAAAGCTCAGCACTTAGTGCAGTTGCAGCAAGGTCAGATACAAGCTCTGCACTGCCAACAAACATTACTTGTTTTATCAACATGCGGTATAACTTTATACGGCTCGCGTAGCCAAAACCAATGCCGTAAATTTTACCAATTTGTTCTATTAACTTAGTACCACGCCAAAGCACAGCCATCATATCCACCAGCGCAAGTGGGCTTAGGGCAACTAGCAGTGCAGATTCAGTCGCAAAACGATTTATAAGCTTTTTAGCTTTGGTGTCTTGGCTTATTAATAAACTGTTGGCGTACAGCGTCATTATTTCTTTGTCGCTGTGATGCATCGCTACTTGGTTTTTAAAGGTTTCAAAGTTATCAAGCTCTTGGTGTTTATTAAGCTTTTCGAGCCAAGGTAATGCACCGCCTACTTGCTCGCTGTTTAAAAGCCTGTCGGCTTCAACTCGGTGCAGCTGGTTACGCTTTAAACTGCGCAGCATTCGGTACTCTCGCCACAATAAGCGCCCTATTAGCAGTACGCCACTTACAACCGCGGTTAAATAAACACTGCCTAAAATAATTGACTGCTCGAAAGCAAATACTAACGAGTACGCAAACTCTAAAAGCACCAGTACTATAAAACTAATAGCAAAAACACCTTTAAGTGTTTGCCACTTTGACTTTTTATATACAGGCTCTAGATCTATTTCTGGCTCTAGTGCTTCATCTTCAAGTTCTTCGTAATCACTTTGCCCGTGCTGAATAATTTTTGCAGGTGCTAAAACGGGTTCGTTTTGCTCAATGCTTTGCGTATCTATACGACGCCCTGCTTGAAATGTTTGGTTTGACTCACTCATGTTAATTTGTCTCCTAGCAGGTACTGCATGACATGATCTAATCGAATATGTTTTAGTTGTTTATCGGGGCTCGGCATTGGAGAGAACGATAAAAACTCAAATCCCTGTGCTGGCCACTCATTTTTATTAAGCATCCGCGAGGGAGGTTGCGGCGGTAAATACGTAAGCCAATCTGGCTCGTTTAGCGGTTTACCATAAATACAGTCAAGCGTTTGGCCTTTGTCGGTAATCTGGCGCGGCTGCGTTGCTGTGATTGACGACATAGCCATGGTTTCTATTTTTACACCATCAAACTTTAAATGATTACTTTGCTCATGCACGAGCGAATCAAGTAGTAGTGCTAAATCTTTATGGTGTTTTGCACTTATGTGATCTGATTTATTAGCTGCAAATAATATTTTGTCTATGTTGGGCTTAAATAAACGTTTAAAAAAGCCCGACTCACCGTAATTAAAGTGTGCGAGTAATTGGTTTATTACACTGCTTTGCTCTTGGAGTGTTTCGTGCCCTTCGTTTAACGCACTAAGTACATCTACAAGTACGATTTGGCGATCGAAGTGCCTAAAATGCTCATTATAAAATGGTTTTACGACTTCTTTTATATAGGCGTTAAAACGCTTAATTAAATGCGCTAAATTAGAACCCGCAACGACATCGTCACTGTTTATTTCACCCGATACCGGAAAAAACAATAACAATGGCGCGCCTTGTAGGTCGCCAGGCATTAGCATGCGCCCAGGTTGTAACATGGCAAGTTTGGTGTCTTTTTTAAGCCCGACTAACATGCTTTGATAAAGCTGAGCAATATGGGCAAGTGCGTTTTCATCAACGGGGGCGTTTAAGTCAAGTTGATCAACGGCTACTAAAAAGTCACTTGATGTGTTTACGCGCGAAGGCTGAGTTAATAACGGATATTGCTGCTCGCACCATTGAGAATAGCTTTGCTCAAGCATAGGTAAATCAAGGAGCCATTCACCCGGGTAGTCAATAATATCTAAATAAAGCGTTGATTGCGGCGAAAAGTGCCCACGCAGCCCTGCATTACTTTGATACTTTATTGCCAAGCGCAGCGTATTAATACGCTCGGTAGATGCAGGCCATGTAGGCATCCCATCGCTGGGTAATAAAGTATTGAGTGCTCGAGGGTAATTAAACGTAGGGACTTTTAACGCCTCTTGCGGCACAACTTTAGTGGCCACATGGCGGTGCTCGCGCATTACATCAAAAAAAGGTAAGTTTTTATCGTCCGCTTGGGTTGTTAAGTGTTTAACAAGCGCGGTAATAAAGGCAGTTTTACCACTACCACTTAGGCCAGTTACGGCAAGCTTTACGTGTTGGTCTAAACTGCGATGAAGGGCTTTTTGTGCTTTGCCTTTAATGCTTTTAAAGGTCTTTTTTGCAAATGATTGGCTCATAAAGTGTCTTGCACCTAATTTGCCGTAATTTATCACGCTGCAAATAAGGTGCTATTAAATCCTTTAAAGTTTGTTAATTTCACGGCTCACCGTAAACTCGCTTGAAGTTACATGGCGCTCCATATCTTGAAGGCGAGTATCTACACGCGTTAAACGCTCTTTTAAATCTTGCAATGCGCGGCGCGGCGGCTCGCCTTTTTGCCATACTTTAAATTTTACTTCTAGCGGATCGTCAGTTTTAGTTGAGCTTTTTGTTTGCGCTGTTGCGGGCTCTTTTTTATCTAAAATGAACCAGGCTGCAATATACGCTACCACAAATAATGGGCCACCCGTTAGCAGTACCGCACTAACAAATATAATGCGAACTAACCATAACTCCATATTAAAGTAGTCACTTAATCCCGCACACACACCGGCTATTTTACCGCGTTGTGGGTCTCTTAATAATTCGCGTTTGGCACTCATACTTTGCGTCTCCATTGTGGTGACTCTTGATCAAGCAATGCTTCAAGTGTTTCTAATCGATCAGCCATTTTTTCAGCTTTGTGTGCAAGCTCAAGTAATTGGCGATGTTCGTGCTCACTTAAACCTTGGCTTACTTGTTTCTTGCTACGGTAGTGCAAAATTAGCCACAGCGGAGCAACAAAAATCATAAACAAGATAAATGGTGCAACTAATATCTCTGGATCAAACATAATCCTCTCCTGACAATCCGTTTTGATGTTTTTAAGCTGGGCCACATGGGCCCCATATATTTTTATATGTAATTATTTATCAGCTAACTTCTTTTTAAGTTCGGCTAGCTCATCATCTATCTTTTCATTTTTTTGTAGATTAGCAATTTCATCCGCTAACGTCTTTTTACCTAAATCGTACGACTCAATTTGAGATTCTAGTCCATCAATTTTGGTTTCGTAACGTTCAAAGCGGTTAAGTGCTTCTTCTACTTTTGAGCTATCAAGTGTCTTTTTCACTTCAAGGCGCGACTCAGCCGAACGTTGGCGAAGTATAATCGCTTTTTGACGAGATTTAGCATCTGCTAGCTTTTCTTGTAGCGTCGTTACTTCTTGCTGTAATTTCTCAATATGAGACTCTACATGTTCAAGCTCACTCGCAACTGATGCAACTGCATCTGCCGACTTTTGCTTTTCAAGTAATGCTGAACGCGCTAAATCGTCGCGGTCTTTACTTAAAGCCAGTTCGGCTTTATCTTGCCAATCACTTACCTGCGCTTTAAGTGTATCTAAGCGGCGTACAATTTCTTTTTTCTCAGCCAATGTTTTAGCTGATGTAGAACGTACTTCAACAAGCGTATCTTCCATCTCTTGAATAATCAGACGAACCATTTTTTCTGGGTCTTCTGCTTTATCTAAAATGGCGTTGATATTAGAATTAACAATATCTGCAAAACGTGAAAAAATTCCCATAACATTTACCTCTGTAATTAAAACTTAGTTAGTCTGCTATAACTAGTATCAATATGCTTGCCAACTTTTTAAAAGTTAAAATACACTTTATTTTCATTACGTTAAACTAAATATACAAATTTCTTTAGTTATCCCTAATTATGAAATACACTAACTGTTAGTAAAAATGACCAAGAGTTAGGAAATATGAGCCAATATCGCCAACAGGATAATTTACTCGGCCAATCAGATAGCTTTCTGTCTGTATTAGATCAGGTATCGCAACTGGCTAATTTAGATAAACCGGTACTTATTATTGGTGAACGCGGCACAGGTAAAGAGCTAATAGCAGCACGCTTACACTTTTTATCAAAACGCTGGGATCAAAACTACGTAAAGCTTAACTGTGCAGCGCTTAACGAAAACCTACTCGAAAGTGAATTATTTGGCCACGAAAGCGGTGCTTTTACGGGGGCAAGTAAACGTCACGAAGGTCGTTTTGAACGCGCTAACAGCGGCACACTGTTTTTAGATGAATTAGCTAATACCTCAGCTATGGTACAAGAAAAACTGCTGCGCGTTATAGAATACGGTGAGTTTGAACGTGTTGGCGGCAAACAAACTGTAAAAGTAGATACCCGCTTAGTGTGTGCGACAAACGAAGATCTTCCTTATTTGGCCGAGCAAGGTGAATTTAGAAGTGATTTACTCGATCGCCTTGCCTTTGATGTAATTACCCTACCACCACTGCGCGAACGCCAAGACGATATTATGCTTCTTGCTGAGCAGTTTGCGATGAACATGGCGCGCGATTTAGAGTGGGAACTGTTTAGCGGCTTTACCCGAAGCGCAACAGAAACACTGCTTAGTTATGATTGGCCTGGTAATATTCGTGAACTTAAAAATGTGGTTGAACGCAGTTTGTATCGCCACGGTAGTGAACATATTCCCGTTCACCAGATTATTTTAGACCCATTCGATAGCCCATTTAGACCAAAAGCGCGTATTAAAGCACCTGTAGCGGCTCAAACGGTTAATGCAGAGCCTATTGTTGTTACGCCGCCTGTTACTCAAGCAAGCAATGATTCAGCCGTTGATATTCAATTTCCGTGCAGCTTAAAAGAGCATTCAAACGACTTTGAAATAAACATGATTAATAAAGCACTCGAACATAGCCAATTTAATCAAAAGAAAACTGCAGAAGTACTTGGTTTAACGTATCATCAATTACGTGGTTATCTTA
Source organism: Pseudoalteromonas sp. 5Ae-yellow (assembly GCF_014077565.1). Taxonomy (NCBI): domain Bacteria; kingdom Pseudomonadati; phylum Pseudomonadota; class Gammaproteobacteria; order Alteromonadales; family Pseudoalteromonadaceae; genus Pseudoalteromonas; species Pseudoalteromonas sp. 5Ae-yellow. Next base: position 6,121 of record NZ_JACGWD010000092.1, on the reverse strand, counting down.
AAAAATACAACTTATTGGATCAACAATAGTCAGAGGTTATGCGGGTGCATAAATTATTACTTGTTTTGCTTACCACCACTTTAGTTGGTTGCCTTGATAGCAAAGAAGAAATCATAGAAGAAAAAAACCAAGGCTTAGTTTATTGCGCTGAAGCTAACCCTGTGTCGTTTAATCCGCAAGTCACGACCACCGGTTCAACTATTGATATAATTGCTAACCAATTATACGACCGCTTAATTAGCATTGACCCTGTTACGGCAGAGTTTCAAAGTGAGCTGGCGACCGATTGGAAAATTAGCAAAGATGGTAAATCGGTTACCTTTACCCTGCGTAAAGATGTAAAGTTTCATACAACTTCTTATTTTACCCCATCGCGGGACTTTAACGCCGACGACGTTATATTCACCTTTAGCCGATTATTCGATGTATATAATCCATATCACTTTGTGGGCGATGCCGATTACCCGTATTTTCAAAGTGTAGGAATTGATCAACTTATTCGCAAAATTGTGCGCGTGTCTGACTACCAAGTCCGTTTTGAATTGTTTAATCCTGAAAGTAGTTTTTTAGCTAATATGGCTACCGACTTTGCCGTGGTGCTTTCAGAAGAATACGCCATGAAACTTAAGAAAAATAATCAAAAGAACTTATTTGATCAGTACCCTATTGGCACCGGCCCGTATATTTATAAAGAATACCGCCGAGATCATCTTGTGCGCTTTTACCGTAACCCACTTTATTGGAAGCATGACGTTGCACTTGAGCAATTGGTTTACGATATAACCCCTAACGGCACTACGCGCATAGCAAAAATGCTGACTAAAGAGTGCGATGTAACGGCTCATCCAAGTAGTGCGCAATTGAGCATTTTAGCGCAACGTGATGATATAAACGTCGAAAAAGAAACAAACTTAAACATAGGTTATTGGGCATTTAATACAGAGCGTGCTCCGTTTGACGACTTACGCGTACGCCAAGCGCTTGCGCACGCAATAGATGTAGATAAAATAATGCAGGCGGTTTATTACGGTAACGGTACTCGCGCACAATCTATTTTGCCGCCAACCTCTTGGGCATTTGAGCCACAAGAAGATATACCTACGTTTGATCCAGAACTTGCTAAAAAATTACTTATTGAAGCAGGGTTGCCTAATGGCTTTGATATGACGATATGGGCTATGCCTGTGAGTCGTATTTATAATCCCAACGCACGTAAAATGGCTGAGCTTATGCAAAGTGATTTACGCAAAGTAGGCGTTAACGTCAGTATTGTAGAATATGAGTGGAATACGTTTATTCAACGTATTGGCGAGCATAGGCACGACAGTGTATTACTTGGTTGGGCCGCAGATACACCCGACCCTGATAACTTTTTTAGCCCGCTGCTGAGTTGCACCGCTACTTTTAGTGGCAAAAACCCTGCAAACTGGTGTAATCCCCAATTTGATTTATTGCTTACTAAAGCACTAGACACCACTGATTTAAACAAACGTAAAAAATACTACGAAGATGCACAAAGCTTAATTATTAAAGAGTTGCCGTTATTACCAATTGCTCATGGCTTGCGCTTTCAAGCAAGTAGCGCTGATGTGGAAGGCATAACACTTGGCCCGTTTGGTGCTATTTCGCTTGCTAATGCGAGGAAAAAATAATGATCTTAGATTATATTTTACGTCGCCTTGGTTTGTTCTTTTTTATGATACTAATGCTCAGCGTATTTACGTTTTCACTGGCGTATTTATTTCCCGGTGATCCGCTAAGTAATTTAAGTGGCATACCAAGTGGTAACTTTGCACAGCATAGTGAGCTTGAGGATAAATATTTATACAACAGCAATTACTTTATGCAATACATTGCCTTTCTGGGGCGAATATTCCAAGGTGATTGGGGCCTTTCGTTTGCCTCTGGTAACAGCGTGTTTAGCCATATTATTGACTTACTACCGGCTACTTTAGAGCTAAGCGTATATGCATTAATTGTATCGGTTGTTATTGGTGTACCTACTGGCATTTTAGGCTCTGGCTATCATAAACGCTGGCCCGACAAACTTATAAACTCGACCACTATGGTGGGCTATTCAATGCCTGTATTTTGGCTCGCATTGTTATTAATAATGGTTTTTTCGTTAAAGCTTGGCTGGTTTCCTATGTCAGGCCGAATGGGGCTCCTTTATGAGATACCCGCAAATACTGGGTTTATTTTAATTGATATTGCACTGGCTGGTTTTCCATATAAAGGAATGGCCTTTATTGATGCGCTACGCCATTTAACGCTCCCTACTATTGTACTGGCCATGTATCCGACTACTGTATTAGTGCGCTTTACTCGCGAGTCTATGCTTAAAGTAATGGATCAAAACTTTATTAAAACAGCTAGGGCAAAAGGCCTTAATCGCCGCCAACTTATCATGCACCATGCACTACGTAATGCATTACTGCCGGTAATTAAGCAAATTGGTTTGCAATTTAGTACGCTAATAACGCTTGCGATGATTACCGAAGTTATTTTTTCTTGGCCGGGTATTGGCCGATGGTTAATCGATAGTATTTATCAGCGCGACTTTCCTGCAATTCAAGGCGGATTAATGGCGGTGTCTTTATTTGTTATTTTAGCCTCTATTACAGCTGAGCTTACTTACACTTTATTCGATCCACTCTCGCGGAATCAGGCCCATGGCAAAGTTTAATTTATTTTCTGAAGAGTCGAATAAATCGCCACTTGCGCGATTTTGGCGCAAATTTAAAAACAATCACCCAGCTTTGGTTGGTTTATGGATATTTATGGCGTTTGCATTATTGGCCGCCACAGCTCCTTTTTTAGCGCCCTATGGCGTAAACCAACAGCATAGTGATGCACTACTCATACCGCCCTCATGGCGAGAAATGGGCGATGTACGCTTTATTTTAGGCACCGATGATTTAGGCCGTGATGTACTCTCGCGCTTAATGAATGGTGCAACATATACGTTTGGACTTTCTGTTGTAGCCGCCCTGATCACAACTATTTTTGGTGTATTAGTGGGTACTTTTGCAGGAATTAGCAAAGGACTTCGTTCAAGCTTTTTAAATCACTTACTTGATATAACCCTTTCTATTCCTTCTTTGTTATTAGCAATAATAATAATTGCCATACTCGGCCCGGGTTTAATGAATACCGTATGGGCAATTATTTTAGCGTTACTGCCGCAATTTATTCACTCAGTGCGTAACCTGATTGTTGATGAATTAAGTAAAGATTACATTACCGCGTTTAGGCTCGATGGTGCGTCTAATTGGCATATTATATCGCGTGGTATTTTCCCTAATATTTATGAGCATATTGTGGTTATATTCACGATGGCGCTTTCTACCGCTATATTAGATATTTCAGCACTGGGGTTTTTAAAATTAGGAGCTCAGCCACCGACGACCGAATGGGGCGCAATATTAGCCGAAAACTTAGGCCTTATTTATTTAGCACCTTGGACTGTAGCGCTACCTGGTGTACTGTTATTTTTAGCCGTGTTATCTACTAATTTAGTAGGCGATGGCCTGCGACAAGTGCTAAAAGCACGTAAGGCTGATTAAATGCAATTACTCGATGTTCGTAACTTAACAATTGAACTACGTACCTCTGAAACTGTAATTAGAGCCGTAGACAGAGTGAGCTTTAGCTTAAAAGAAGGCGAAGTACATGCGCTTGTGGGCGAATCGGGCTCTGGTAAAAGCCTAATAGCAAAAGCGATTATTGGTGTATTAAACGAACGCTGGGATATTACGGCCGACCGTATTCATTGGCGCGGCGTAGACTTAATGCGTTTAAGCCCAGAAAAACGCCGTAAGATAGTAAGCCAAGATATAGCGATGATTTATCAAGATCCAAGTAGATGCCTTGACCCTACCGCTAAAATATTTGATCAAATTGCCGAAACATTGCCAGAGGTCGCAACTAAAGGCTTCTTTTTAAAACGCAACCGCGAGAGAAAAGACAGAGTAAAAGCGCTTATTCATAAGGTGGGTATTAAAAACCACGAAGCGGTACTAAGTAGCTACCCTCATGAGCTCTCAGAAGGCGTATGTCAAAAAGTAATGATTGCAATGGCCATTGCCCGCACTCCAAAGCTATTGATAGCTGATGAGCCAACTACAGCGCTTGAGAGCACAACTCGCGCACAAGTATTTAGGTTATTAAAAAGCTTAAACCAACTTAAAAATATGTCTATTTTAATGATCTCTCATGAGCTTGAAGAGATTGCACATTGGTCGCATGGCATTCATGTTTTATACTGTGGGCAAATGGTTGAAGCAGGCCCAACCCATGAAATATTTAAACAGCCTCGCCATCCTTACACACAAGCATTATTAAAAAGCTTGCCAGACTACGAACAAGGATTAGCGCATAAAGAACCTTTTTATGCACTTAAAGGGACTATCCCTACTCTGCAACATTTGCCTATTGGCTGTCGCCTCGGGCCGCGTTGCCCGCAAGCACAAAAAGCCTGTGTGGTAACGCCAGCCCTTACTAAGCATCATGGTCATAGTTATGCGTGTCATTTTCCGTTAATTAAGGACATGAAGTAATGCAGCCGCTATTAAAAGTACAAGCACTATCAAAAACATTCAATGTGCGAGCGGGGCTTTTTTCACGTAAAAAGTTTGAAGTACTTAAAAATATTTCGTTTTGTGTGGGTAAAGGCGAAAGTATTGCCATAATTGGTGAAACAGGTGCAGGTAAAAGTACGTTGGCAAAACTACTTTCAGGAGCTGATAGCGCTGATAGCGGACAAATTTTGCTCGAGAATAGTATTATCGAAGATAATGGCGTACGCGATAATCAATGCCGGGATATTCGTATGATTTTTCAAGATTCAGCTGCATCGCTCAATCCGGGGCTAACCATTGGTGAAATGCTTGATGATTGCCTGCAATATAATACAGAGCTTGATGCCAGCGAACGAGCTGAAAAGATTGATGCAACGCTTTCAAAAGTGGGTCTATTAATTGATCATAAACACTACTACCCGCATATGTTTAGTGTGGGGCAACTACAGCGTGTGGCGTTTTCTCGTGCATTAATTTTAGATCCTAAGGTGATTGTGCTCGATGAAGCTGTTTCGTCTTTAGACCCTTCTATACGCGCGCAAATAGTGAATTTATTACTTAAGCTACAGCGCGACACTGGCCTTACGTATGTGATGATCACGCATCATTTAAGCCTAGTGCGCCACATCAGTGATTATGTGGTTGTACTCGACAAAGGCGAAGTGGTTGAATACGGCCCTACTGAAGATGTTTTTCAAAACCCCCAATCAAAAGTAACGCAGCGATTACTGAGCTGCTAAAAGCAGCTTTCTAATCACCAAAGTCGACTTCTTTGCAATGTAACCTCGTTTATGAAGGTCTTTGTTAAATGCGCAATTTAACAACTAAAACCATAAAGAGGATCTATGCTAAAAAAAACATTACTCACAGGCATTTCATCATTAGCGTTATTGCTGCTATCAACAACTTCAATAGCTGACGAAAACTCTGCCCCTAAAAGTTGGGTTGGTGGCATTGATCATTTAGGTTTAACCGTATCAAACTTAAATGCATCCAAAGCATTTTTTACTGATGTACTTGGTTTTAAAACGCTAGGAAATGACCCTGCCTATCCCGCTTATTTTTTATCAAACAATAAAATAACCATTACATTATGGCGCGTAAAAAATGATGAAAAACGTGTGGAGTTTAATCGGGCAGAAAATGTGGGCCTACACCATTTAGCACTCAGTATTGAAAGTATCAAAAAGTTAAGCGAGCTACATACAAACTTAAAAATGCAAAATAATATTATCATAGAGTTTGCACCAGAAAACTTAGGTAAAGGTCCAACCCAACATATGATGATAAGAGAGCCTAGCGGCAATCGGATTGAGTTTATTGCCAGAGGTAATTAATACCAATCCGCAATAATGCTTAATTAAGCGAATTGGTAATATATCAACTTTGCTCAAGACAATAAAAAAGGCGCTTTAAAAGCTGTCTCTTGATCACAAGTCTGACTCAAGAGATTTTGCTAAATCGTAGCCTTCCAGGATGGCTTGTAACTTAAGCCATCCTTGCCATAACACTTTCACAGATGCACGCCCTGTGCGCTTGGT
>NZ_JACGWD010000039.1:0-41477 GCF_014077565.1 Pseudoalteromonas sp. 5Ae-yellow | reverse complement strand
CTTCCTTCAGACCCCACCGTTGGCCAGTGACGCCCTTGCCATTCAGATTATCTTCCCCTTAGTCAGGGTGATAAGGCATCTTTCAGCCTATCGGGTTTGCCAGCTTCGCTGGGCAAACAAAAAAGCGCTAATCATTACTGATTAGCGCTTTTCAAAGCTCGGGTCAGATCAAGCTTAAAAACTCATTTGGGTGCAGTTTAAAGGTCTGGATCGTCGCCTAACTTATCTTCACCGTCTTCAGGTTCAATAGTTGCTTTTAGTAAAAGCATTTCGCGTAACTTACCTTCAATCTCATCTGCAATTTCTGGGTTTTCTTTCAAAAACTTAATTGAGTTAGATTTACCTTGGCCAACCTTGTTGCCACTGTAACTGTACCAAGCACCTGCTTTTTCAACAATTTTATGCTTAACACCTAAATCAATTAACTCGCCTTGCTTAGAAATACCTTCGCCATACATGATGATAAATTCAGCTTGTTTAAATGGCGGCGCTACTTTGTTTTTAACAATTTTAACGCGGGTTTCGTTACCAACAACTTCATCACCTTCTTTCACAGAACCAATACGACGAATATCAATACGTACCGATGCGTAAAACTTAAGTGCATTACCACCCGTTGTTGTTTCTGGGTTACCAAACATAACACCAATTTTCATACGGATTTGGTTAATGAAAATACATAACGTGTTAGAACGTTTAATATTACCAGTAAGCTTACGTAATGCCTGTGACATTAAACGTGCTTGTAAGCCCATGTGCGAGTCGCCCATGTCGCCTTCAATCTCAGCTTTTGGTGTAAGTGCAGCAACCGAGTCAATAATAACGACGTCTACTGCGCTTGAACGTACTAACATGTCACAAATTTCTAGTGCTTGCTCACCTGTATCAGGTTGAGATACAAAAAGGTCATCAATATTTACACCTAGTTTTTGTGCATATACAGGATCAAGAGCATGCTCAGCATCAATGAAGGCACATGTTTTACCTTCTTTTTGAGCTTCTGCGATAACTTGTAAAGTAAGCGTTGTTTTACCAGATGACTCAGGACCATACACTTCAACAATACGTCCCATAGGTAAGCCACCTATGCCTAAGGCAATATCAATACCTAGTGAACCTGTAGATACAGATTCAATGTTTAACGCTTTGTTGTCACCCAATTTCATAATTGAGCCTTTACCAAATTGACGTTCAATTTGTGATAGTGCTGCGTCTAACGCTTTTTGTTTGTTATCGTTCATTTTGTTCTCCAATCCAGCTAATGCGAACAAGTATACTGTATGAAATCACAGTATCAAGCTAATTTTTTCATTTTATCTCATCTATTACACTTTTTAATGCAAATACAATAGCTTGCAGTCTTACTTGAGCCCTATCACCAGTAAATATTTGTTTAAAGGTCAGTACTTTGTCATCAATTTGTATGCCAAACCATACAAGTCCAACAGGTTTACCTTCTGTCGCCCCGCCAGGCCCTGCAATGCCCGATACAGCTATAGATATATTAGCGTTTGTTGCTTTAATAGCACCTACTGCCATTTCATGGACTGTTTGCTCGCTCACAGCACCGTATTGATTTAATGTACTAGCGCTAACATTGAGCAAATCTTGCTTTGCTTGGTTACTATAAGTGACAAATGCACGGTCGATATAAGCTGAACTTCCAGGTGTATCGGTAAGCGCATAACTCACTCCGCCACCAGTACATGACTCAGCAGTAGTGATCCATAAGCATTTATCCGTTAAAATAGCGCCTAATTGCGCAGCAAGTGTTTTAATCTCTTGATGTAATTCCATATTCAGCCTTTGGGTAAATACATGTCGTTTGATCTTTATGCACCACACACTATAAAACAACAAACCCCTATGATGCAGCAGTATCTAAAAATAAAATCAGAGCATCGCGATATTTTATTGTTTTATCGTATGGGCGATTTTTACGAACTTTTTTTTGATGACGCTAAACGCGCCGCTCAATTACTCGATATTTCGCAAACTCATCGTGGTAAAGCTGGCGGCGATCCTATCCCTATGGCGGGCGTACCCTACCATGCGGTAGAAAACTACTTAGCACGTCTAGTCCAAATGGGTGAGTCAGTCGCTATCTGCGAACAAGTGGGAGACCCTGCAACCAGCAAAGGTCCTGTTGATCGAAAAGTAGTGCGTATAGTTACACCCGGTACAATTTCTGATGAAGCGCTTTTACAAGAACGACAAGACAATCTCCTTACCAGCGTTTGGCAAAGTAAAAAAGGTTTATACGGTATTGCTTATTTAGACATTAACTCTGGTCGTTTTAATATTGTCGAAGTAAATAGCGACGAAGCCTTTAGCTCAACTATTCAGCGCCTATCACCAGCCGAGCTTCTGTATAGCGAAAGCTTTGAAAACGTTCATTTAATTGAACATATAAAAGGTGCTCGCCGTCGCCCAGAGTGGGAATTCGACTTAGATACGGCTCAGCACTTATTATGCGATCAGTTTGGTACTAAAGATTTAGTTGGCTTTGGTATTGATAAAGCCCATAGCGCGCTTGTTGCTGCAGGTTGCCTAATGCAATACGTAAAAGATACACAACGTATTGCACTGCCACATATTCGTGCAATTACGCTTGAGTACAACGAACACGCTGTTATTTTAGATGCCGCTACCCGTAAAAATTTAGAATTAACTGTTAATTTATCGGGCGGGTTTGAAAATACACTTGCTCAAGTACTTGATAAAACAGCAACGCCAATGGGTTCTCGCTTACTTAAGCGCCGTATTCATACACCAATTCGTAATAAAGACGAGCTAAATTCACGTTTAAATGCAATTAGCGCTATTTTAGATGCGCAGCTTTGCGGTGAATTACACGAATCATTAAAAGAGATTGGTGATGTAGAGCGTGTTATTGCACGCCTAGCTTTATGTACTGCACGCCCGCGTGATTTAACTCGCCTGCGCAGTGCGCTACAAGCACTTGCACCACTGCATACTTTGTTAGCTGACGCTAACGATCCTCGTATAGCAGGTATCATCAAGCACTCGCCTGAACTCCCTGATTTACAAGCGTTATTAGAACGAGCTGTGATAGAAAACCCACCGGTACTTATTCGTGACGGTGGTGTTATTGCTCCAGGTTACAATAGTGAACTTGATGAGTGGCGTAACTTAAGCAAAGGTGCAACCGACGTACTTGAGCAATTAGAACTGCGAGAGCGCGAACGTACGGGCATTAGTACGCTTAAAATTGGTTATAACCGCGTACATGGCTTTTTTATTGAAGTAAGCCGCGCCAATGCTCACTTAGTGCCAGCCGACTACATTCGTCGCCAAACGCTTAAAAATAACGAACGCTACATTATTCCTGAGCTTAAAGAGCACGAGGATAAAGTACTCGGTAGCCAATCAAAAGCTCTCGCGCTTGAAAAACAACTATACGAGGAGCTGTTTAGATTTATTGCTCCACATATTGAGCAGTTGCAAATGATGGCAGCAGCATTGGCCGATTTAGACGTTTTAAACAATTTAGCTGAGCGTGCATTCGCAATCAATTATGCAAAACCAGAATTGTGCGATAACGACAATATAAGCATTAAGCAAGGTCGTCACCCTGTTGTTGAACAAGTAATGAAAGAACCGTTTATTGCTAACCCTGTTGAATTAAACAGCCAACGTAAAATGCTAATTATTACCGGTCCAAACATGGGCGGTAAATCAACCTATATGCGCCAAACGGCACTTATTGTTTTAATGGCTCACATTGGCAGTTATGTACCCGCTGACAGCGCTAAAATTGGTAATATCGACCGCATATTTACACGTATTGGTGCAAGCGATGATTTAGCATCAGGGCGTTCAACCTTCATGGTAGAAATGACCGAAACAGCAACTATTTTAAATAATGCCACGGCGCAGTCTTTAGTATTAATGGATGAGATTGGTCGCGGTACAAGTACTTACGATGGACTCTCTCTTGCGTATGCAACAGCCGATCATTTAGCATCAAAAATATCTGCTAAAACATTGTTTGCTACGCACTACTTTGAATTAACAGAACTTGCTGAGCAAACTACGGGCCTTGTAAACGTACACCTTGATGCAATAGAGCATAACGACACGATTGCGTTTATGCATACAGTTCTCGACGGTGCAGCAAGTAAAAGCTTTGGTTTACAAGTAGCCGCTCTTGCTGGAGTGCCAAAAGCTGTGATTGCACAAGCAAAGCAAAAACTTAAGTTGCTTGAAAATCATCAAAGCGTTACTGCACCAAATACAGAACAACAAGCCTTTACTTTTAATAACGAAATTGCACAAAGTACACCTTCAGAAGTTGAAGAGCAGTTAAGCGCAATCGACCCTGATAATTTATCGCCACGCCAAGCGCACGATTTGTTATATAAACTAAAAGCATTGCTGTAATTTATATCATCTAATTTACAAGCATAAAAAAAGCCGAAGAATAAACTCTTCGGCTTTTTAACACACATAGTCTCTTAAACTATTTAACTAGTTACGAAAACTGATTAAACAAGCTATCTGTACTTAAACCTTCTTGTTGCAAAATGTCTTTTAAACGACGTAATGCCTCTACCTGAATTTGTCTTACACGCTCACGTGTTAAGCCTATCTCACGACCTACATCTTCAAGTGTTGATGGCTCATAACCAAGCAATCCAAATCGACGTGCCAATACTTCACGTTGTTTAGGGTTTAATTCTCCTAACCAGTCTACAATATGTTTATTAATATCATTATTTTGTACTTCGCCTTCAGGGCCAGCACTTTTTTCATCTGGGATGATATCAAGTAGTACACTGTCGTTTTCGACACCAATAGGCATGTCTACTGATGCAATTCTTTCGTTTAAACGTAGCATTTTAGTAACGTCTTCAACGGGTCTATCTAGGCAAGCTGCAATTTCGTCAGCTGTTGGCTCATGGTCAAGCTTTTGAGTTAACTCACGTGCTGTACGCAGGTAAACATTAAGTTCTTTAACTACATGAATAGGTAAGCGAATGGTACGCGTTTGGTTCATAATGGCACGTTCAATTGTTTGACGTATCCACCATGTAGCGTAAGTAGAGAATCTAAATCCACGCTCAGGGTCAAATTTTTCAACTGCGCGAATTAAGCCTAAATTACCTTCTTCAATTAAATCGAGTAGAGCAAGGCCGCGATTATTGTAGCGACGTGCTATTTTAACAACCAAACGTAAATTACTTTCAATCATACGTTTACGTGAGGCTTCACAGCCTCGAAGTGATTTGCGAGAAAAAAACACTTCTTCTTCAGCACTAAGCAAAGGAGAAAAACCAATTTCGCCTAAATAAAGTTGAGTTGCGTCAAGATTTTTAGTTACTTCTTCTTTAGCAAAGATTTCATCGTCGTCCATTTTATCTAGTAGAGCGGTGCTTTCATCAACATCGATGTCACCGAATTTTTCGTCAGTCATAGTGTGTTTGTCAAGTTTTGCTGCGCTAGCCATGAGCCTTCTCCCGAGCAATTATCAATACCTGAAAATTAGGGTAGATACTTAGCAGGATTGACAGCTTGTCCTCGGTAGCGAATTTCAAAGCGAAGCGCGGTGACCGGAGATTCTGAATTACCAATTTCTGCTATTTTTTGTCCTGCCTTAACCTTCTGCTTTTCTTTAACAAGTAATTTCGAGTTATGTGCATAAGCACTTAGGTAATCATCATTATGTTTCAATATGATTAAACTACCATAACCTCGAAGGGCGTTACCCGCGTACACTACAGTTCCTTGTGCCGCAGCTAAGACTGAAGCCCCTTTGCGATTAGTAATCTGTAAACCTTTATAACCGTTTTCCTTATTAGAAAAGCGTTTGGTAATTTTGCCCTGTGCAGGCCAAAACCACTTAACTTTACTGCTCGACAAACGTTTAGTATTACTAATTTTGTTACTGGCTTGTTTCTGAACATACTCTCGTTGTTTTGGGGGATCAAGCTCTTTCTTTAAAATTTTGTTATTTTTTTGTGATTTTTTTATAGACTTTTTACTCGAATTCGTATAATTTGCATCCCTTTTTGTTTTTTCGGGCTTAGGGAGTAAGGAGATGTTTTGCCCAGGGAAAATTGTGTAAGGTGATGGAATTGAATTGTTTTTTGCAAGTAATCTAAAGTCTTGCCCAGCACTAAAGGCAATAGAGTAGAGCGTATCTCCTTTTTGTACTTTATAGCTAGTCCCATTAATGTTAACAGTATGACCTAAATCATTAACATTATTATTTAAGCTACTAACAGGTGCAGGAACATGGCGAGAAGAGCAACCAAAGAGAAAAATACTAATAAATATAGTTATATACAGTAAACACTGTTTATTCATTGTATTTTTCCCCTAAATTAGAAAATTGATATTTTTAACGCTTAACGCAATAAAAAGTAAGCTAGCGCAATTAATACCACTAATCCCCAACCAAGTATTTCAATATACTGACGTAATTTTCGCTCCATTTGAGCTCCGCCCCACTTCATTAAGGCTGAAACTAAAAAGAATCGCGCACCGCGCCCAATGGCTGATGCTATTAAAAATGGCAAAAATGCCATTTGTAAAACGCCTGCGCCAATCGTAAATACTTTATATGGTATAGGCGAAAAACCGGCTAAAAACACAACCCAAACACCGTAATCCTTAAACCAGTTTAGTGCTATATCAAACTTTTTTTGCCAGTGCATTTGTGCAATCAATGGCTCTACAACGGGTTCAAATAGCCAAAAACCAAGTAAGTAACCAACCACTCCACCAATAACCGATGCTATTGTGGCAAAGCTTGCAAATCGCCATGCTTTGTTTGGTTGCGCAAGCGACATAGGTGCAAGCATTACATCGGGTGGTATCGGGAAAAAAACTGATTCTGCAAAGCTCATAGCAGCTAAGTAACGTTCCGCATGACGGTGTTTTGCCCACACTAGGGCCATATCGTATAACTTGGTAAACAACTTCAAAATGAATTCCTATTCAATATCGCCAGGTACTAACGGCACAAATCTAACGGGAGCAATAACATGCTCTTTATAATTATCGCCTTTGCGGATAACCATTACTAATTTTTGATCGCTCTCACCAATTGGGGCTAATAACACGCCACCATCGGCCAACTGAGCAAGTAAGTCTTGCGGAACTTTAGAGGCCGCAGCAGTCACTATAATACCATCAAACGGCGCTTGTGATTGCCAGCCTTGCCAACCATCGCCATGCTTCATGGTTACATTATATAAATCGAGTTGCTGCAAACGTCTTTTTGCCTGCCACTGAAGTGTTTTAATACGCTCTACCGAGTAAACCTTTGTAAACGTTTTGGCCAATATTGCAGTTTGATACCCAGATCCTGTACCTATTTCTAGCACTTTATTGCGCACACCAGCTAAACGAAGTAGCTCTGTCATGCGCGCTACTATGTAAGGCTGAGAAATTGTTTGCCCTTGCCCAATAGGGAGCGCTGTATTTTCATAGGCTTTGTGTTTTAGCACATCATCTATAAAAATATGGCGCGGAATATCAGCTATAGCACTAAGTACTTGCGTATCTTCAACACCTTCACGCTTTAGTAAGTCAGAAAGCGCTTTAGCACTGCGGGTATAATTAGCGAGCACGATTAATCTCCAAATCGGCTAACCATTCTCCTACTGCCTTTAAGCTATCTTTAGCTGTCATATCAACACTCAGTGGCGTAACTGAGGCATAGCCATTATTGATTGCGTAAAAGTCGGTGCCTTCACCAGCATCGCTTTCGGTGCCAAGCGATCCGTACCAATAAATATCACGCCCCCAAGGATCGGTTTGTTTCGTCATCGTTTCAGCTTTATGACGAGCACCTAAACGTGTTACTTGCACCCCTTTTAATTCACTTAATGGAATATCTGGCACATTAATATTTATTATTTGATCTTTTGGAAGCGGATGCGAAGCCAAGCCTTTAATAATATTTACGGTAACAGCAGCGGCTGTTTCAAAATGATCGCCATTATGTGAGCAAAGCGATACCGCAATTGCAGGCAGACCTAAATGGCGACCTTCAGTTGCAGCGGCAACAGTACCGGAATAAAGCGTGTCATCACCCAAATTGGCACCATGGTTAATACCTGCAACAACAAGGTCGGGCTTTTCATCAGCTAACTGATTTACACCTAAATGTACACAATCAGTGGGTGTGCCATTAACTGACATAAAACCGTTTTCGAGTGTAGTTGCTCGTAGCGGGTTCATAAGTGTTAAAGAATTACTCGCGCCACTACAGTTGCGATCAGGTGCAACAAGGGTTACATCTGCAATTTGTATAAGCGCCTGATATAAAACCGCAATGCCTTTGGCATTTACGCCATCATCGTTACTTAACAGTATCTTCATTTATGCCATTATCCTTATCTTTGCGCTCTCGAGGGCTAGCATCAGTGTAATCCACCAGCTCACGTAATAATGCGGTTGCAAAACACCCTTTTGGCAAACCAAAGCTTAGTTTTAGTGTGGTTTCATCAAGTGTTTCAACAGTTAAGTTTTGTGGAATTAAGCGCAGCATTCGGCGCTCATTTTTAAGGCCTAACTCACCTAAACCATCACACCATGTTTGGAAAGGTTCGAGCCATACTTTTTCTTGCTCGGTTAGGCCTTTTTCACTTTTACCCACCATAGGTGCCGACATCATAATATCGCCAGTGGCTAATCGCTCTATGTTTTCGTCGTTAATTGCATCTTCAAAAAATGCATTACTGCCGCTGAGCATAAATACTTCACGGTGCATTGTTTTAGCTAAACCATGCTCTTTTACACGTAAGCTCACTAACTGATTAAATACATGCGATCGTGCTGCTGAAATAATAATACCGCGCAACTTTTTATCGCGAATACGCTCACCGGCAAACATTTTTTCAGCCATAACTAAGTTATGACCGCCATGCCCAAAGCGCTGTTCGCCAAAGTAATTAGGCACACCTGCGCGTACTGCGTTAATACGACATAAAATATCAAGAGGCTCAGTCACGTTACGAAGCGTAATAGTGAATTTATTACCCTTGTGGCAGCCCGTACGTAATTTACGATCGTGGCGCTGTTGCGACACAATAAAAATGCTCTCACTATTTAAATCACTAAAATCGATAGGCTTTTTAATCGGTACTTTCACACTAAACCACTGCGAGCACACACCGTGGCGATCTTTCATGCCAGCGTAACTTACGTCTCGTGGTGAAACACCCGCACGCTGCGCAATTAGCTTGGCAACATATTGCGTATTTTCGCCTTTTTTAACCACCTGCAAACACACATGTTCGCCACTACCAGTAAATTCTATACCAAGATCTTCATCAACCATAAAGTCTTCAGCAGTGGTTTTAAAATCAGCTTTAGAAAGCGGAGCACCGTATAAATAATTTAAATCGCTCATGCGTTTGTTGTACTCGCAAGATCTTTATTCATAATAACCACTGCATGGCTCGAAATACCTTCCCTGCGCCCTTCAAAGCCTAGTTTTTCGGTAGTAGTGGCTTTAACATTAATTTGCGAAAGGTCGCAATTTAAATCGCTGGCTAAATTAGCGCGCATAGCTTGAATATGTGGCAGGATTTTTGGCGCCTGTGCAACAATAGTCACATCGCCATTGCCAATTACATAACCTTGCTCTTTAGCTAAGCTCACCACATGGCGAAGTAAAATACGGCTGTCGATATTTTCATACTCGCTTGCCGTATCTGGAAAGTGCTTACCAATATCACCCATTGCAAGCGAGCCTAAAATAGCATCGCATAATGCATGAATAGCAACATCACCATCTGAGTGCGCTAAAAAGCCCTGTGGGTAATCAATTTTTTCACCACAAATAGTTAACGGGCCTTCGCCGCCAAATTTATGTACGTCAAAACCATAGCCAATTCGTATCATAATGCACTCTCGTTTTGTTGTTTGTGTAATAAAAACCCAGCCAAATCTAAATCCTCTGGCGTGGTTATTTTAATATTATCGCTGCGGCCTGCTACAAGCTTTACCGGTTTACCCGCCCATTCAATTGCACTTGCTTCGTCTGTAATAGTTACCCCACTTGCTAATGCGTTTTGAAGCGCACTTTTAAGCTCGTTATATTTAAAAAACTGGGGGGTAAGTGCTTGCCATAAATCGTCTCGTGGCACCGTTTGTTCGCTGTACTCGTGGCCGCGTTTTATAGTGTCTTTTACTTTGCTAGCTAAAATACCGCCTTCATCAGCGTTAATGCATTCATCAATTAAACGTTCTATATCACTGATATTAACTAATGGACGAGCAGCATCATGCACCAATACCCATGTTGGTGGGTTAGGCGCTAAAAAAAGCAAGCTATTGAGCACCGAGTCGGCTCGCTCTTTTCCGCCACTGGCTCGCACAATGCGATTATCAAGCAGTGGGAGTTCGTCAAAATAGGGGTCGCTGTCGCTAAGAGCAACAACAATAGTACGTAATTGAGATAATTGGGAAAGTTTAGCTAAGGTGTGTTCTAAAATAGTTTTACCGGCTAATTGTATATATTGCTTAGGCGCATTGTGCTGCATTCTACTGCCAACACCCGCTGCAGGTACAATTGCTGCAATAGTCTGTTTATTTGTCATATTGTTTGCCCGGTAAAACACGAATAAATGTTTCGTCCGGTTTAATCATTCCCAATTCGTTGCGTGCACGCTCTTCAATGCCTTCTTGGCCAAGCTTTAAGTCTTCAATATCTGCTTTAAGTACTTTATTACGTTTAATGAGTTTTTCGTTGGTTTGATGATGCGACGTTACTGCACCTTTTAGCCGTGTGTAGTCTTGTAAACCATTATGACCAAACCATAACCTGTATTGTACAAACAGTGCTAAGCACAGTAAGCCAACTTGAAAAATACGCATTTAACACTCCTTATTTTAAATTCCAAATACCTTAACTTTAATACGCTAAGGGGCGCTTTAAATTGCGCCAATTAATACTACCCGCTAAAAGCATTTCGCGTAGTGATAAAACACGCGGCATACAACGCTTCGAAAATTGCCACTGATGCCCGCAACATGCAGCGGTTAAACTCACTTTACTTGGCTTTATTAGCTGAGCATTTTGCTGCTCTAGTCCATTTCCTAAAAAATCAAACCATCCAAGCTCGTTACAATGCAGCTTATTTTCGCCTAACTGATCGATACTGTCTATTCTAAGACGCACCTGATCGTAGCCATGCAATATAACAGGCACTATAAGCCCCACTTTGGCATACGTTTGATAAAAAAGTTCATTAGCTTGAACATTCACATCGGGTGGGGTCGGTTTTTGCTTTTCAAGCCACGTACCATTTTGTGCATCAAGCGTAAAAGGCGTGTCACCATTGGCAACTAACGTTGCCGCTCGCTCAATATAATAAGGTAGGCTTTTTAACTGGCGGCGCAGTTTATCGGCATTAGGCTCTGCAACTAATCGCTGAACCTCACGCTGATAAAACGCATTGCACAATTGTGCATACAACACTTTTTGTGCATCAGTTTGCCAAATTTCAACTTGCTGTTGAGCACCAAGTGACTGATTTTTAGCGACCAAAAGCTGTACTCAAAAATATCCAGGTAAATGTTTTATAACACAGTATTGAATATTTTTTAAGCGCAGCGCACTATTTTAAGCGCTTGGCTTTTCACCTAATTTTGCTTTACCTGATTCTAAAAATTGCACAACCGTATTACGCTTTTTACCAATCAATAAACTGCCATCAGCTAAAAACATAAAGTTTTGCCAATTGCGTTTAAATACATCAAACGTCGTTTCGATAATATTATCGCGTGCCATACAAAAATAAACCGTGGTGTTAGCTTCCCAATCTAAAAACGTTAAGATTGCTTCTGGTGGTAACGCATCGCCATTTTCCCACGCATCTTGCCAATCTACTTCTTGGCTAAAGCTTTTTTCTTGACCACACCAATCGGTGTCTTCAAAAAAATCAGGGTGATCAAACTCACGGCTCACCATGGTTGTCCAAAGTACGGCTGCGCGCTCGTCGCTCATAGGCTTTATTTTTGCTGCGTCTTCATCAGATACAGGTAAATCTTTGTGGCGAAAAACCCACGCCTTTTTGTAATCATCTAAAGAAATATAGTTCATAGTATTGGCAAATTAGTTAACATTAAAAGTGCAAAGCCAAATTATACAAGAGATCAAAACATGACTACAGCAATAAAACCACTTTCCCTAAAACCAGGCATATACCAACACTACAAAGGCCCGCAATATAAAGTTATTCATGTTGCCACCCATAGCGAAACCGAGGAACAGCTTGTGATTTACCAAGCACTTTATGGTGAATTTGGTATATGGGCGCGCCCACTTAGTATGTTTTTAGAAACTGTTGAAAAAGAAGGTGAGGTCATACAGCGTTTTGCTTATATTGGACCTGCTGCTTAACTATGGCATTATAACAAAATAACTTACTGCTCAGACCAGACAAGGGTACACCGTGCAATTTAATTCAACTGACAATTACATAGCGAGTAGCGCGCTTAAACAAGCTGTAAATGCTGCCATTATGCTCGAAAAACCACTTTTAATTAAAGGCGAACCTGGCACAGGTAAAACCATGCTGGCTGAGGAGTTGGCTAAAAGCTTAGATACCACGCTTATTCAGTGGCATATAAAATCGACTACTAAAGCGCAGCAAGGTTTATACGAGTACGACGCGGTTTCGCGCCTGCGCGACAGCCAATTAGGTGACGAGCGTGTACACAATATTGGCAACTACATCGTTAAAGGTAAGCTTTGGCAGGCATTTACATATGCAGAGCTCAACGGTAAACGCCCAGTGCTTTTGATTGATGAAATAGACAAAGCCGACATAGAGTTCCCAAACGACTTACTACTTGAGCTTGATAAAATGGAGTTTCATGTTTATGAGACTAACGAGCGCATTGTCGCAAAAGAGCGCCCTATTGTAATCATCACATCAAATAACGAAAAAGAATTGCCGGACGCATTTTTACGCCGCTGCTTTTTTCATTATATTGATTTTCCTAGCAGCGACGAAATGCAGCAAATTATTGACGTGCACTACCCTAACGTTAAACAGGATTTAGTACGCCAAGCACTTGAAGTGTTTTTTAACCTGCGCGAAGCAAACGGCCTTAAAAAGAAACCTTCCACCAGCGAATTACTCGACTGGTTAAAGCTTTTAATGGCTGAAGACATAGACGCTAAAACACTGCACGACAAAGCTAAAAAAGGCGGTTTAATGCCCATGTTTGGCGCATTACTCAAAAATGAGCAAGACATCAGCCTAATCGAAAAACTCGCGTTTATGAGCCGTCGCTAGGGCCTGTTGACCTTTCAGGATTAAAATTTGTTCTAACTAGGGACGATTTAATCGTGGCGCGAGGTTTGTAACCTAGTGGGCTAAGTAAAAGCCGAGCAACAAAGAGTTAATCGTCCCTAGGACGAACCTTCAGGCAGCGCGTGTTTGGTATTTATGCTGTGTTATCGCCTATTTATGGGGAACAACCACACTACATAGGCTCTGCCTTGCCTAAATACCAAACACACTGCTGCAAATTTAACCTCGAAAGATAAACAGGCCCAAACATGTTAGTACAGTTTTTTTTCACGCTGCGTAAATACCGTTTACCGGTAAGCCTGCGCGAGTTACTCGACTTAATTAACGCCTTAAAAAAAGGCGTTATATTTGCCGACGTAGACGCCTTTTACCATTTAGCACGCACCATAATGGTAAAAGACGAAACCCATTTTGATAGGTTTGACAAAGCCTTTAGCGACTATTTTAGTGGTATTGCCGATCTTGATTTGCTCGAGAGCTTAAAGCAGCAACACAACTTGCCTGAAGACTGGCTACGTAAAGAGTTTGAAAAAAACCTAAGCGATGAAGAAAAAGCCCAACTTAAAGCCATGGGCGGGCTCGACGAGCTTATGAAAACCTTAAAAGAGCGTTTAGAAGAGCAACAAAAACGCCACGCTGGCGGTAATAAATGGGTAGGTACTGGCGGCACATCACCTTTTGGGGCATACGGCTATAACCCAGAAGGTGTGCGTATAGGGCAAGACGGCAATCGTAACCGCCAAGCAGTAAAAGTGTGGGATAAACGAGAATACAAAAACCTCGACACCGACAGAGAAATTAGTTCGCGCACAGTTAAACTCGCCCTTAAAAAGTTACGTAAGTTTGCCCGCACAGGCGCAAGCGACACGCTTGATTTAAACGAGACTATTCGCGCTACTGCAAAACAAGGCGGCATGCTTGATGTAAAAATGGCACCCGAACGCCACAATGCAGTAAAAGTATTGATGCTGTTTGATATTGGCGGCTCAATGGATGACTACATCCACACCTGCGAAGAATTATTTAGCGCAGCCCACAGCGAATTTAAACACCTAGAGTTTTACTACTTTCATAACTGTTTATACGAGCACGTTTGGCAAGACAACGCGCGCCGCCATTCAAACGTAATAGACACCATGACACTGATTAATAAATTTACCAGCGACTATAAAGTAATATTTGTTGGCGATGCCACTATGGGACCTTACGAAATAGCCTACCCTGGCGGCTCCGTAGAACACTACAACGAAGAGCCCGGCAGTGCCTGGTTACAACGTATAACAAACCACTTTGATAAAGTCGCCTGGCTCAACCCACAACCCGTTGAACACTGGCCTTACTATCAATCAATTGGCTTTATAAAAGAGCTAATGAACAACCGCATGTATGCGCTGAGTTTAGATGGGATAAGTAGAGCGATAAAAGAGCTGAGTTAAAGTTTGACTCAGCTATATTTGTATTAGAGTAGTTTGAATCATCAATTTAAAAAAGTAATAGTAGCTTTAGTTATTTACATCAAAAAGAAATACCAACATTACAATTATCTGCAACACATCCAGATAACTCTGAAGAACCTCCATCAGGAAAGGTTACTTTTAAATAATCACCATTAGCTTCAAAATAGAAGCCTGCAAAAACCATATCCAGACGCGAAACCAAAATATCACACTGCTCAGTGATAGTTAGTACAAGATGTATTTTTCGATGTCTTTCTCTAATAGTTATACAAGGGCCTTTAACTTCTACATCCCAGAGAGAAGAATTAGCTTTCCACTCATTATCTTTAATTTCTAGTGAGACTTCTCCATTAGAGTCTGTAAATAGACCAGATAGCAAAAATGGTTGACCTAAGTACTCTGGTTTTTTTAATTGAAATAATGGGTAATTTGCAACTTGAATAGGGATTTTACAGTTGCTTAACTTTACACCACCAAAAATTAAAGAAGGATTACGCTCTGGGAAATCAAAAAACTCATTAGAGTAACCTTGTTGTAAACACTTTGGCATCCGCATTGCTAATTTTACACGTGACTTTGACCACATTTTTGTAGTTACCTTTGAATGGCATTGTGGACATAGGAGGGTCATATTAGCCGGGTCATGTTTTTTTGCATCTTTAAACTCAGGATCTACATGTTCATATTGAATTATTCCTAATCCACAAATAACACACCCGAACCCACATTGCTGACGAATCTCTCGCTTTATTTCTGCTGGAATTACTCTACTCAAACCAAATTTATTAACTTCCATATTATTCTGATCCAGTTAAATTATTATATTAAAGACATTTTATTTTTTCTGTAGAATTTTATTTACTTAATAAACTTACACATTCCTAATCCTAAAACATCTCCATCACGCTTTACATAACCATATTGTGTATAAAACTTTCTTTACCGTGAGCACTTAATAAAGCTATTGTCGCGCCATTAGAGCAGGTGTTGTTTAGGTAGTTTTCAATGTGGGTCATAACTAAATGACCTATGCCTTGTTTTTGATAACTTGGCGCAACAATTACATCTTGAATATAAAAATACATTGCGCCATCACCGATTATTCTACCAGTGCCTATTAACTTATCAGTATCGTATACGGCAACCCAAAAAAGTGAGTTTTCAATGCTTGCTTTTAATGTTTTATCGTCAGGGTTTTGCCACTTTGCTTGTGCGCGTAAATTAGTAAATGCATCTAATCCTGGAGCTGTATGTCCAATTTTGTATTTCATAATCTCCCTTACTCACTTTTAAAGCGCTTTACTCATAAACAAGCTGTACGGATCTAACTCATAATCACCAAATGGTTCGCATTCTTTAAAACCAAATTGAGCGTAAAGCTTTTGTGCGGGCAAAAATGCCTCGGCAGTGCCTGTTTCTAAACTTAACTTTTTATAACCTCGCAAGGTCGCTTGCTCAATAATATGCATGAGCAATTTAGCAGCGATGCCTTGGCGTAAATAGTTGCTTGATGTGCGCATTGATTTAATTTCGCCATGCGTTGTATTTAGTGCTTTTAAAGCGCCAACACCCGCTAAATTATTATCAATCCATAAGCTATAAAAAGTTATATCGGGCTGAGTGAGTTTACTCACATCAAGTGCATGTACGCTCTCAACGGGCGAGTGTTTTAACATATCGTTATGATGCGCTTGTAGTAACTTTATAACGTGTGGGTTTGAAAGCTCACCTATTCTAATATCCATTTATACCTCGTTTAATCCTAGAATTTAATGCTTGAGGGCTTTAATTAAAACCCTAAAGTAAGTGGCTCTATTTAGGCTGCTAGTTTCCATACTACAAACGCAACAGCAAAGCCTACTAAATACACTAGCCCTAACCACGTTAAGCTGCGTAATAGCACGCTGTGCTTTATAGCAGGCTCGGAGCGCACAAGGCTAAAGTTAAGCCATGCAAAAACAGGCGTTGTTACAAATGAAAGTGTCATTGCAAAGGTAAGCATGGGGCCAAGGGCTGATTTAAAAAATAAAATAACGGCCATACCGGCAAGAGCTTGTAGTATTAACCAAATATTTAGACTGTGTTTTGATTGCCCAAAGCCAAGTAGTTTATGGGATTCGTTAAGCGTACGCGCGTAGCCATCAAGCACGGTAAGTGTAGTGCCAAACATACATAAAAAAGCGATTGCTGATACAAGCGGCCTTGCCCACTCGCCTATTGTTAATGCGTACATATCAATAAGCTGCTTGGCAAACGCGACACCGCCGAGTTCTATACTACTGGTTTGCCCGTACTGCACTAATACACCTAAGCTAAAAAATACCAAGGCTAAGCCAGCTGTAAGCCAGTAACCTACGTTAAAATCGAACAAGCCTTGGCTTTTAGAAACTGTTTGCTGCGCTTGCTTTTCTTTTAGCCATAAAGAACTTAATGCAGATATTTCGATAGGTGCTGGCATCCAGCCCATTAAAGCCACCATAAAGCTAAGCATGGCAAGTTCATACGGTGAAGGTCCCACATAATCAGCAGGTGCCATTGGGCCGTTACTAAATGCAATGGCAAGGGCAATCAAAGTAGCGAGCGTAAGCAGCCCCATAATGCCTTTGGCAACGTTATCTAGCGCTTTAAAGTGTCCAAGTAGTAATATAACTAAACATACACCCAGCAGCATCCAACAAAGTAAGGTTACTTCGATAACCACAGGTAAGGCGTAATGCAGTAAGCTTGCGGTAAGCAGTAATACGCCAGCGGTATTAACAACAGCGGCTACAATGTTTAAGCCAATAAAGCTGTAAAAATAAAACGGGCCTTTACTCTTATAGCCCTCCACTAGGCTATTTTTAGTCGCGAGTGTGTATTCCATACCAAAGCGAAAAAACGGATATTTTAAAACATTAACAACGAGGATAAGCCAAAATAGTTGCCAACCAAATATTGCTCCAGCTTGCGTAGAGGCAACTAGGTGAGATCCGCCAATAGCGGCTGTTGCCATGAGTATTCCAGGTCCAAGCGCACCTAGTCGAGACTTCCATACTGCTTTTGTTGTGTGCATTAATTTCTCAAAATATGTGTGTTATACGCTGCTTTTATTAATTTTTTTGATTAATAAACTGCAAGAACGCATAACTTACCTAAATTACAGGCAATAAAAAAGAGCCATACGGCTCTTTTTTACAATACTTTGGAACTAAATTTTATTTAAGATCCATCTCTTGGATGATCTCGTGTGCTATTTCAGGTGTAGTGCTAACAGGCTTTTCGTGTAAGTTTGCTTTTATCTGCCCTTTTCGATGTTTTAGTGCCGCATCGAGTTTTTTAGCTGCGCTTGCAATGGCTGGGTACATAACTTCGTTTTCCCCTTTTACCGATATGCGCGTGCCTTCGTAATTAGTGCTAATTTCAGCTTGGATTTTATGATGCTCTTTTGACAAAATAATATCGAGTGCAATAAGCGATGGAAAGTGGCTCTCGATTTTTGAAAATTTTTCGTTGATGTGCTCTCTAATAGAGTCAGTAACTTCAACATGGTGACCAGAAAGATTAATTTTCATAGGGTATCCTTTTATTTGTTACCTCATAAATAGTATTGGGGGCTATTTAGATTAACACAAGGAAAAAAGAGAGATATTTGAGGTTTATTTGCGGTTTTTGGTGATTTAAATCATGCGTTGTGCAAAGTTTATGCAAAGCCCATAGTGCATGGGCTTTCAGACGTCTAGCTGTATTGATTAATCTGTGTACGAACAACAGTAGTCAGCAAAATCAGATACTTTTACTTTAAAGCTTACATTTGCATCAACATTAAACGATTCACCCGCGTTAAATGTTTTCCACTCACTTGCCCCTGGTAATAAAATATCCCATTGGCCAGCTAAAAGCTCCATGCACTCTTTTTGGTTTGTATCAAAAACAAACTCACCAGGTTGCATAAAGCCTAACGTTTTCGCTTCGCCATCACCTAAAATAACGGTACGGCTCGACACTTTTCCGTCAAAATATACATTGGCTTTTTTTACTACACTCACGTTATCGAACTTCGGCATTTTTAGCTCCTGCTATTAATTTAAGATTTTTATTTATAAATTTTATCGCACTACCTTGCCTGATAGCTTACTTTCTTACAAGGAAAGCAGCATTGTTCAAGGTGAAGTTGCTTCATGTAAGGGCATAAAAAACCCGCAGCATGTGCGGGTTTTTCAATTACTTACTTTATTTAATCAAAGCGATTAAAAAAGCTCGTTTGCTTTGCTTACAATGTTTGCCACTGTAAAACCAAAGTGCTCAAACAACTCGCCTGCAGGCGCTGACTCACCAAAGGTAGTCATACCTACTACTGCGCCATTTAGACCTACGTACTTGTACCAGTAGTCAGCAATACCTGCTTCTACTGCTACGCGGCGTGTAACAGATGCCGGTAATACGCTTTCTTTATACTCTGCGCTTTGATCTTCAAAGGCATCAGTACATGGCATAGATACAACACGTACCTTTTTACCTTGGCTGCGTAGCTCAGTTGCTGAATCTTGTGCTAGTTGCACTTCAGAACCCGTTGCAATTAAAATAATTTCAGGATTGCCGTCACAGCTAAGGATGTAACCACCCTTTTTAACGTCTGCTAATTGCTGTGCGTCACGCGCTTGTTGCTCAAGACCTTGGCGAGTAAAAATTAACGATGTAGGACCGTCTTTACGCTCAATAGCTTGTTGCCATGCAATTGCCGACTCAACTTGGTCACATGGGCGCCAGTTGTATAAGTTAGGCGTTAAACGCATGCTTGCAATTTGCTCTACTGGTTGGTGAGTTGGACCATCTTCACCTAAACCGATTGAATCGTGCGTGTATACAAAAATGCTTGGTTGCTTCATTAATGCAGCCATACGTACGGCATTTTTTGCATATTCAACAAACATTAAGAACGTAGCACCGTAAGGAATAAAGCCTTTATGAAGGGCAATACCATTCATAATTGCCGACATACCAAACTCACGTACACCGTAGTAAATGTAGTTACCGCTTGCATCGTCGTGTGTTAAACCTTTAGAGCCATCCCAAATTGTTAAGTTTGAGCCTGCTAAATCGGCTGAGCCACCCATAAATTCTGGTAATAACGGACCAAATGCGTTTAATGCATTTTGCGATGCTTTACGAGACGCTGGGTTTGCAGGGTTTGCTTGTAATTGCTCAATGTACGCTTGAGATTTTTCAGCCCAATCGCCAGGCAGTTCGTTATTAATACGACGCTTATATTCAGCTGCAAGCTCTGGGTATGCTTTTGCGTATGCTGCAAATTTTTCGTCCCAGCTTGATTCAAGCTGCTGACCTTTTTCTTTGCTATCCCATTGTGCGTAAATATCATCAGGAATTTCGAACGCATCGCCAGTCCAACCTAAGAATTCGCGAGACGCTTTAATTTCGTCATCACCTAGTGGAGCACCGTGACAATCGTGGCTACCAGATTTATTAGGTGAGCCGTAACCAATAATTGTTTTACAACAAATTAGTGATGGTTTATCGGTAACACTTTTAGCTTCTGCAATTGCAGCACTTATAGCATCGCTGTCGTGGCCATCAACACCACTAATTACATGCCAACCGTATGCTTTAAAGCGAGCTGGCGTGTCATCTGTAAACCAACCTTCTACTTCACCATCGATTGAAATGCCGTTGTCATCCCAAAATGCAACAAGTTTACCCAGACCTAATGTGCCTGCAAGTGAACCAGCTTCATGAGAAATACCTTCCATAAGGCAGCCATCGCCCATAAATGCATAGGTAAAGTGATCAACAATATCGTGACCTTCGCGGTTAAACTGTGCAGCTAGCGCTTTTTCAGCAATTGCCATACCTACGGCATTTGTGATCCCTTGACCTAATGGACCCGTAGTAGTTTCGATTCCTGGTGCATAGCCATATTCAGGGTGACCTGGTGTTTTAGAATGCATTTGACGGAAGTTTTTAATTTCGTCCAGTGGTAAGTCGTAACCACTTAGATGCAATAGAGAATAGATAAGCATTGAACCGTGGCCGTTTGAAAGAATAAATCTGTCACGGTCAGCCCACTCTGGATTTGTTGGGTTGTGTTTTAGATAATCGCGCCATAATACTTCTGCGATATCAGCCATGCCCATAGGGGCTCCAGGGTGACCAGATTTGGCCTTTTGTACTGCGTCCATTGACAAGACGCGAATAGCATTTGCAAGTTCTTTGCGAGATGGCATGAATTCTCCTACCTTTATGTGTATTTGCGCGGGTATTTATGTGTTTGTTTATGCACCCAAGTAACTTGGGTTTGTTTATATCGACCATTCTTACTTATTGTGGGGGCTGTGTGCAATTAAAAACCCTATAAAAGTGAGGCATTATGAATATTTTTTAAGACCAAAAAGTTATTAGTAATTTTATTTAGACGTCTAGGCGTAAAAACACTATGCAAGGTGTTTTGTTTTCGATAAAATACGCCCCTTAATTTTTTAGCGCTAATACCGACGTTTGTGAAGCGCAATATTTGTGAGCAGAATTACAATGGCAAAACATTTATTTACTTCTGAATCAGTTTCTGAAGGTCATCCGGATAAAATCGCCGATCAAATCTCTGATGCGGTACTTGATGCTATCCTAGAGCAAGACTCTCATGCCCGTGTTGCGTGCGAAACTTACGTAAAAACAGGTATGGTTATGGTTGGTGGTGAAATCACTACTAGCGCATGGGTTGATATTGAAGAAATTACACGTAAAACAGTACGTGAAATTGGCTACACGCATTCAGACATGGGTTTCGATGCAGATTCATGTGCAATTTTAAACACTATTGGTAAACAGTCTCCTGACATTAACCAAGGTGTTGACCGTACTAGCCCAGAAGAACAAGGTGCTGGCGACCAAGGTCTTATGTTTGGTTACGCATGTAACGAAACAGAAGTACTAATGCCTGCGCCAATTACTTACTCACACCGTTTAGTACAGCGCCAAGCGCAAGTACGTAAAAGCGGCGAGCTTAACTGGTTACGTCCAGATGCAAAATCTCAAGTTACTTTTGCATACGAAAATGGTAAGCCAGTAGGTATTGATGCAGTAGTACTATCTACTCAGCACAGCGAAGACATTTCGCAAAAAGATTTAGTAGAAGCGGTGATGGAGACTATCATCAAGCCGGTACTTCCTGCAGAGCTTATTACAAGCGCGACTAAATTTTTCATTAACCCAACGGGTCGCTTTGTAATTGGCGGACCAATGGGCGATTGTGGTTTAACAGGTCGTAAAATCATCGTTGATACATACGGTGGTATGGCTCGTCACGGTGGTGGTGCTTTCTCTGGTAAAGATCCATCAAAAGTTGACCGCTCAGCTGCATACGCTGCACGTTACGTTGCTAAAAACGTAGTTGCGGCTGGCCTTGCTGATAAATGTGAATTACAAGTTTCTTACGCAATCGGTGTTGCAGAGCCTACATCTATCAGCGTTGAAACATTTGGTACAAGCAAGCTAGAAGAAAGCCGTTTAATCGAGCTTATTCGTGAACACTTTGACCTACGCCCTTACGGCTTAATTCAAATGCTTGATTTAGAGCGCCCTATCTACCTGCCTACAGCGGCTTACGGCCACTTTGGTCGTGACGAATTCCCTTGGGAACGTACAGATAAAGCAGACGCACTTCGCGCAGCTGCTGGCCTTTGATTGGCTAAGTAAATATAAAAAAAGCGCCAATTGGCGCTTTTTTTATATGTAAACTAATTGAGCAAAAGCAGCTTTAAAAGCTACTTTTAAATCTATTAATCCATTCCTTTAGTAAGTAACTGCCACGCTGTAGCCATATACTTATTATAAGCTTGCTCTGTTGCTACATCAATTGGTTCAAAAGGCTGCGGCTTAAGTGGTACTAAGTTAATCCGATCCTCTGGTTGAACTTTTTGATACTCATACATTGACGAAAAATCACCACGCCAAAGCTGTTCTGGTTTACGCACAGTTTGAAAACCAAATACAGTACGATCTTTAGGTTGATTTAATAGCGACTGGCCCATGCTATAAAATGTCGTATTTTGCGGTGCTATTAAGTTTAATAATGTAGGTGCAATATCCATATGGCTCGCTAATTGATCGCTCGATACCCAGTTTGGATTTACACCTTTACCATAAATAACAAGCGGTACATGTGTTAGTTCATATAGATCAGGGCGATGATGTAAATAACGGCGACTATAGTGATCACCTGTAATTACAAATAATGCATCTGGGTAGCGCTGCTCCATTTTACGAACAAATTGACCAAGCATTTTATCGGCATACCATAAATGCCCTAATACGTAAGGGTCTAATAAGTCATCATCTAAAGCTTGAATTTCCTTTGGATAGTCAGCAACTGATTTTAAAGGATACCCATACTTATCTAAATCTAAGTTAAATGGCCCGTGATAACTCCCACTCATGATTAAGTTAAAACTTTTTTCATCTGTTTTAGTATCGGCTAAATCAAATAACTGACCATCATCAATTCCCCACACACCAGCACTTCCTTTACCTCCAGTGTCTGCAGCCGAAAATACTTTATCAGCTCCTTGTGAAAGCACATATTCGCCTATATTTTGCCATGACAGCAAGCCGCCATAATAAAATCGACTTTGATAACCTAGTTGCTCAAGTTGATTAAATATTGATAACTTACTCGCTGGTTTTTGTGGTCCAATACGGCTCATGTTAACGCCCGAAAACGCTATACCAGACATAAGGCTAGATAGCGAATTCATAGTACTGCTTGCTGCAGGTAATACATTATTTAAATATATACCTTTACTAGCTAAATTACGTAGTTCATTAGTTAAATTGAGCGATGTATATTTTTGCTGTAACGGCCAAGCATCATAACTTTCCATAACAATAAAAAACACTTGTGAAGGTGCCGCTAACATTGGCGCACTGGTTTTTTTCTCAAGCGTCGCTAAAGGGTTATCTATGTCAGGTGCATTTTTTCGTAAGTAAGGATTGTGACCATTTAAACCAAAACTTTGTAAATCATTATAATCTTTAATGGCATATATAAAGCTTCGAAACGGGTTTATTACAAGATTATTTACAAAAGCATCTGTCGTTACTGCTGACCATTTTCGAGAAGCAGGACGAGTTTCAAATGATCCTCTTATTGCACAAACAAATAAAACAATAATCAATGCAACTAAAATCGTACGCTTTAATATATTCGTGGTGAAAAGATGATTGATAGCACTATAGCTTTTCCTATCAACTAGTTTATTTATTTTAAATGCTATCGCTAATAAAATAACTAAACTAAGCAGGCTCCCCCACGGTTTATATTGCTCGATTACAGTTAATGCAATAGCTTGTTGATCGTCATTTAGCCCTTCAAACATAAAAAAGTTAAACTGGCTTCCATATTCAGCAATGTAAGTAATACTCGTTATACATAGTATTGTTGACGTAATGAAAAATATTCGGCTTGTATATATACGTGCTTTTCTAACCCATCGTCCTAAACGCAGAGGCTGTAAAATACAGTTTAAAATAAAAACAATACTAAAACAGACTCCCGTCGCGGCAGAATCAAATGCTAGACCCGCTTTTAATGTCGCGATTATTGAATCAATATCTAGTTCGGAAGTAATACGATCACTAAAATGAATTAAAAAGAAAATCCGAAAACCCATAAAAAGTAGTACACCAGCAAACCAAAGAGTAGCGATACGTCCGCTTTCTTTTACAAATTCTAGCCAGCGACTAGATGGAAGTGTGTGTGTGTTTAGCAAAATCCTGTACCTAATATATTATACCCCTAGGAAAACAATTTTACTTGTTTAAGCTATTTCAACAAGGAAATAGCTGTAATCACTTGTAATTAAAGAAAAAATTTTACATATAAAATATTCCATTCACATTTAATTGCAAGTAATGGAATATTCTATTGAAATACTAATCAACTTTTTCTATAAGTAATCTTTTGGGAAATAGATACGTTTAACAATTTTATTTTACATAGAGATACATTTATAAAGGGGTTCGGTTTATACTCGCTTCATTATAAAGCTTTAGGGATAGTTAAATGGCCGATAACTTTCGCGTTATATTTGCAGGACTTGCCGATAACGTTGACATAAAAACAGCATGTACAAATTTAGCTACAAAATTAAAAACGTCAGATGAAAAAGTAGCTCTTTTTTTTAAAGGTAAGCCACTGTTTGCGCCAAGTAATAAAGACAAAGCATTAAAACAAGCTAAGTTACTAGCAAGCTTAGGCATTAAAAGTAAGCTTCAAGCTGTTTCAAACGCTATTCAAAATAGCTCTGCCCCTGCTGCAAACAACCAACGTGATGAACGTATTTTTGATGCACTCGATTACATCACTAGCAGCTTAATTCGCCTTGAAGAAAAGTTAGACGAGCTAGAGCAACGCCTTCCTGAAGCTCAATTAAAAGCACCAGACGAAAATGTTGACGAATGGCAAGATGACGACCTAATGCTAGATGAGGATTTAGCGCCTCCTAAAAAACGCAGTAACTTACTTTTATATTCATTGATTGCAACTGCCACCATTTTGCTAGTAGTACTGGCTGTTTTTTTAATTTTTCCCGATTTATTCTCTTTTTAAGAATGGCTAATTAATTTAATGAGTAATAAACGCGCAAAAATAAGAGCAGAAATTCGTAACACCCGTAAAAACTTGTCAAATAATCAGCAAATAATTGCTGCGCAATCGCTAAAAATGAATTTTATTCAACATTTAAAAAGCGAAAAAACAACGAATTCAAAGCATATTGCCATTTACTTAAGTAACGATGGGGAGTTAGACACTTCATTGTTAATTAAAGAATTATGGAGTTTAAACCATACCGTTTACCTACCTATAATACACCCATTCAATGGCGCTAATTTACTCTTTCAGCGCTATGAGAAAAACTCACCCATGAGAGCAAATCGCTATGGTATCTTGGAGCCTAAGCTGAACTGCTCTCAAATATGCCCATTACCAGTGCTTGATTACCTCCTTATGCCATTAGTTGCATTTGATAAACAAGGTAATCGCCTAGGAATGGGAGGTGGGTTTTACGACCGGACTTTGGCGCGTTTACACGAACAAAATTGGCAAAAACCACAACTAATTGGCCTTGCACATGAATGCCAAAAAGTTGAGGCCCTACCAATCGAGTCGTGGGATGTACCACTTAAAACCATTATCACCCCAGATAAAACATACTGTTGGTAACAATTAAATTTGATTACTAACCGCATATTTCTGACATACATGAGCACAAAGCAATGACACAAGACGAATTAAAAAAAGCAGCTGCTTGGGCAGCACTCGAGTTTGTAAAAGAAAACACCATTGTAGGTGTGGGTACAGGCTCTACTGTTAATCACTTTATTGATGCCCTTGGCTCAGTAAAGGACACTATTGTAGGCGCTGTATCAAGCTCAGAAGCCTCAACCGCGCGCCTACAAGCGTTGGGTATTGAAGTATTTGAGCTTAATAACGTTGCTGCTTTAGATGTATACGTTGACGGCGCTGACGAAATAAACGCTCAAAACGAAATGATTAAAGGCGGCGGCGCAGCGCTAACACGTGAAAAAATAGTAGCGGCAGTTGCAAAACAATTTGTGTGTATTGTTGATGACACAAAACTGGTAGATACATTGGGCGACTTCCCGCTTCCGATAGAAGTTATTCCAATGGCGCGCAGCTACGTTGCACGAGAATTATTAAAACTTGGTGGTGACCCTGTTTATCGCCAAGGCGTAGTTACCGATAATGGTAACGTGATATTAGATGTATTTAACTTAAAAATTACCAATGCTAAACAACTTGAAGCACAAATAAATTCAATTGTTGGCGTAGTTACCAACGGCCTATTTGCGATGCGAGGTGCTGATAAAGTGATTATCGGTACCAAAAATGGGCCACAAATTAAATAGGATGAGGTTATGAGTAAGGTATCGTTAGCAAAAGACAAAATTAAAATTCTCTTGCTTGAAGGTGTTCACCAAAGCGCTGTTGAAACGCTAAAACGTAACGGTTACAGCAATATCGATTACGTTAAAACATCCTTACCTGAGGACGAGCTTAAAGAGCGCATTAAAGATGTTCACTTTGTAGGACTTCGTTCTCGTACTCATATTAACCAAGCCGTATTAGACTCAGCTGACAAACTAGTTGCTGTTGGGTGTTTTTGTATTGGTACAAACCAAGTTGATTTAGATGCAGCACGCGAACGCGGTATTGCTGTATTTAACGCACCATTTTCTAATACTCGCTCAGTTGCTGAACTTGTACTTGGTGAAATTCTACTTTTATTACGCGGTATTCCAGAGCGTAATGCAGCGGCTCATCGTGGTGGCTGGTTAAAAACAGCAAATGGTTCGTTTGAAGCACGTGGTAAAACTTTAGGTATTATTGGCTACGGTCACATTGGTACTCAGCTAGGTATTATGGCTGAAAATATCGGTATGAACGTTGAATATTACGATATCGAAGATAAGTTATCACTGGGTAATGCAACACAAGTTCATAACCTAACTCAGCTGTTACAACGCTCTGATATTATTAGCTTACATGTACCAGAAACACCGCAAACTAAAAACCTTATTGGTAGCGCAGAACTTGCTGTTATGAAGCAGGGGTCTATTTTGATCAATGCCTCACGCGGAACTGTGGTTGATATTGATGCTCTTGCAGAAGCGCTTACAGAGAAAAAACTAAGTGGTGCAGCAATCGATGTGTTCCCTACTGAGCCAAAATCTAACGATGAAGAATTTGTATCGCCACTGCGCCAATTCGACAATGTTATTTTAACGCCGCACATTGGTGGTTCTACACAAGAAGCACAAGAAAACATTGGTATTGAAGTAGCGGGTAAACTGGCTAAATACTCAGATAATGGCTCAACTATTACTGCGGTTAACTTCCCTGAAGTATCGCTGCCTGAGCTTGCTAATCGTAGCCGTTTATTACACGTACACCACAACCGCCCTGGTGTACTAACGCAAATTAACCAAGCGTTTGCACAGCACGGTATTAATATTGCTGCGCAATACCTACAAACAGACGCATCTATTGGTTATGTAGTTATTGATGTAGATACAGATCAATCTGAAGTAGCACTTAAAGAACTAAGCGCTGTTGAGGGTACAATTAGAGCACGTATTCTGCATTAGTAATTAATCAACTATTCTAATATCAAAAAGGGTCACTTCAAAGTGACCCTTTTTTTGTATTTAGTTTACATGTACTTTCTCAAGTATTTTTTGAATACCGGATCTGTTGCAGCCAACTCTTTTTGCTCAGCCAATATATCTTTTAAAATAGCGCCTGAGGTAAGCGGGTTTGCAAGTACCACTCTAAATACAACGGTAGGTTGATTGTCGTATTTAGAAGGCGTTAAACGAGTACGTGATACAAATGAGCGACCAGACTCTCGCTGACGTTTTTGCATACTGGCAGTAAAACGATTCAATGAAGCAAAAATATCTAACCGAGTTGCAGCATCTGCATCGGCTATTGCTTGTTTAATTTGCTTAGGTACATAACGATACGTTAATAAGCACAATTCAGGTTCTGAAATAAGCTCAAAGTCTTCATCAGCTTTAATTAAATCAGCAAAGTAATGTGCTTTTTTGATGCTTCGATCAATCAGCATTTCGTAACCTTTACGACCAATAACACGTAAGCAAGCATGTACTAACATTGCCATACCAGGTCGGCTGCCTTCAAGCGTGTGGCTACCTAAGTCTTTTGAACCTTTACGTAATATGTACTCAGCGTGATGCTCTATTGCATCTGTGGCAGCGGGATCTTTAAATAAAACTAAGCCCGCTCCCATTGGTACATACATTTGTTTATGTGCATCGATGGTAATTGAATCTGCTCGCTCAATCCCTTTTAGTAAAGGGCGATGCGTGTTCGATAAAAGGGTCGCTCCTCCCCATGCAGCATCTACATGAAAATGGCAGTTAATGTCTTGTGCTAAGTCGGCCATTTCATCAAGTGGGTCAATATTACCGGTTTCGGTTGTACCCGCTACCCCAATAATCGCCATTACTTTAATGCCTTGCGATTCAAGCTCACGTGCTTTTTCGCGCATAGCTCCTACATCAACTTTATTCTTTTCGCAGGTTTTAATACCAATTAAGTTATCGCGACCAATACCGAGTAAATCAACTGATTTACCTAATGAGTAATGTCCGCGTTCTGATATTAATACTGCTAAACCTTTATAGCCGTAATGCAGCATACCGGCAATTAGGCCTTGTGCGCCAATACCTCTAAAATCACCATCGGGTTTTAATAAGCGGTTTCGCGCAATCCAAAGCGCAGTAATATTAGCAACCGTTCCACCTGAGCAAAATGCACCTAATGAGGTTTTAGCACTGTGCATCCATTTAGAATAAAACGAATCTTCTTGCCCATAAGCTAAATGATGCATCATTCCAAGCACTTGACGCTCAAGAGGCGTAAACGCTTTAGACGTTTCTATTTTTACTAGATTTTGATTTAGCCCTACCATCAATTTTGATAGCGGTAATAAAAAATGCGGCAAGGCAGAGGTCATATGACCAATAAAGCTAGGCGCAGCTGTATGCACAGAATGCGCAACAAGTTGCTCCATTATGTCTTGGGCATAAGCAGATACAAACGTTGGATCCTCTGGGATCACTGCCGACTGAAAATCTTTTTCGATTTCATGTAATGGTTTTTCAATTGCCGCTATATTTTCGTTTAGAAAACCTGCTAAATTACTCGAAATTTCAAGCTCGATTTTGCTTAAAGTTGAGTCTGGCGCTTCAGGTACAGTAAATATACGCTTAAGGCTTTCTTTAGAGGCGACGGCACAACGCTTTTGATCCATCTCAATACCTAGTGTGTGTAGCTAAAACACGCGCTTACCCATCAAAAACGCCTATTTTTTTAGGACATTTAGAGCAATCGTGTTTCTTTAAAAATTGCGCTAACTTTACTGCAATATAACTAAAATGTCTCGTTTAAACCTATAAAAGCAATCAAAGCGATGACAAAAAAATGATAATTTAATTAAAACTCTACCAAACCTAATTATTTATTGGGCAT
Source organism: Pseudoalteromonas sp. 5Ae-yellow (assembly GCF_014077565.1). Taxonomy (NCBI): domain Bacteria; kingdom Pseudomonadati; phylum Pseudomonadota; class Gammaproteobacteria; order Alteromonadales; family Pseudoalteromonadaceae; genus Pseudoalteromonas; species Pseudoalteromonas sp. 5Ae-yellow. The sequence continues at coordinate 11,652 of NZ_JACGWD010000039.1, read as the reverse complement.
TTACTTATTTTGGGTATAATAAATTTGATAACAAAAAAGGGACACATATGCCAGAAGGAAGAGTCAAAGTTAGTTGGATAGTGGCAGGCTTTAGCTTGTTTTTAATAAGCTTGCTTACCTACGTTTACTACACTTACCAAACTACGCGTGCTGAAATAATGCAGTCGGTTGATAATCGCTTACTTAATGCCGCCACCAGCGTTAAACATATCTTAGGTGAAAATTACCTAAGTGCGGTTAATCAAGGCGACAACATAAGTTTTTCTTACTATCAAAATAAGAGTAAACAGCTCTCTGAGTTCGCTCAAGCACTTGATATTGCTTATGTGTATTCAATGATTTTAAAAGACGGAAAGGTTCTTTTTAGCTCATCAAGCTACACGCAAGACGATCAGAATAATGGCAAAGTAACTCAATTTTTAGATCTCTACCCTGAAGCTACCGATGCCAATATAAGTGCTTTTTATTCAACAGAACCTATATTTGAAATATCGAGCGATCAGTGGGGCCACTTTAAAACTATTTTTATTCCTTACGTTGACCCTATTAACGGCAATACCTATTTAACGGGTGCCGATATAACTATTTACAATTTAAACGAACAACTTAAAGAAAGTGTGTCGAAAGCTGCTGCAATGGCTAGCTTCTTCTTTTTTATCGCAATACTTGTTGCCGCTATATATATTTATTTACTAAAGCGCTCTTTAGCAACTGACTCTAGTACTGGTTTTTCAAATCATATTGCTCTTGAGTACTTTATTAAAAAAAGTAATGCACATCACATGCAGTTAGCCGTTATTTGGGTTAATGAAATAGAAGATATAAACAGTTTCTACGGCACTGAAGTGGGTGATAAAGTAATGAAAAACTTACTTATTCACTTTAAGCTCAGAAGCTCTGCGCATTGCCATATATACAGGCTAGCAACCAATAAAATAGTATTACTCGCGCCAAAAGAAATGAGTAATGACGAATTTACCGAGCTCGTAAAAACATATAACTTTAATACCCCAGTGTTAACTGATCCTTTTATTTATATAACCCTATGTGCAGGTATTGCCAGTGGTAATAAATCGCTACTACTTGAAAACGCTCATATAGCAGCGCTGCAAGCTAAACAAGGCAGGCATAATGTAGTTAACTACTCAAAAGCGCTACACGATGTAAAAACGCAATATCAATACAATGTAGAAATGGCTAAAGAGGTGCGTGAAGCGTTTGATAACAACCGTATAGTGCCTTACTTTCAACCCATTATTGATACTAATACCAATAAAGTTGTTCAATACGAATGTTTAGCTCGAATGGTAACAGCCCAAGGTGAAGTATTAAAACCTGATGCATTTTTAAATGTTGTTACTCGCTCAAGAATGGACGGCATACTGACCCGTACTATATTTTCACAATGTGTTAGTCGCTTTAGAAAAACAGATATTTGCTGGAGTTTAAATATAACTGCACAAGATATGCTCGACCCTAATTTAAGTGAGTTTATTGCGGACGAACTTAAGCGTTATCCGCATCCTGGTAATATCACACTAGAGCTTTTAGAAACCCAAGCTATTGCTAACTTTTCTGAAGTAAAAGCATTTATTGGAATGGTTAAAACGAAAGGCGTTAAGGTTATTATTGATGACTTTGGTAGTGGTTATTCAAATATATCAAACGTACTTAAGCTTGAAGTAGATGGTATTAAGCTCGATGGCGCACTAATAAAGCAAATAGTGAATGACAAAGACATCTACTTGTTTATTGAACATATAGCCAGTTTTGCTAATCAACTTGGTTTACAATTAATGGCAGAATCCGTAGAAAATGCAACCATAGTAACCGCACTTAAAAAGGCGAATGTGACACTAATGCAAGGCAACTATTTTGCCCACCCAGTGCCACATGTTAATACGGTTACAGAGGAATTAGCACTTTAACTTACTTTAGCAAGGTAAGTTTATAACGAGTCGGTGGCTTTGCTGGCCACTGGCCCAGTATTTACGCTCAAAAGGCGTAATTGCATCGTTTGACTCATAAAGTGTTACATCGCAAGGGTTGCCTGTTAATTCAAGCGCCCGAGCAAACTCCTTAACGTAAATATCCCAATTGCTGCGCACTTCTAATTTTCCACCTAACTTAACGATAAATGGAAAAATAGCTGCGCCATGCCAGCGCCTACGAATATGCTTAGATTTAGGCCACGGGTTTGGATACAACAAATAATGGTGCGTAGGTTGCCAATTAGCAGCAACCGCTAAACGCCAAAAGTCATTTAAGTCTGCTTGCACTAAGATGTACTGACCACTGTCGGTTTGCTTATATTCAACATCGTGCTTATCTAAGCGGTGCGACGATTTATCAATACCGATTACAAGTGCATCAGGATGGCGCTTAGCTAAGTTAGCTGAGCTTTCACCTACGCCACAACACGAATCTAAAATAAGCGGGCCACTAAAGGCTTGTACTTTGGCATTAACCTCGTCAAATGCGGCTTGGGTATGAGCTGCAATTGGCTTTTTAAATTCAGCATCTAAGTGCTTATTTACTATTTCATCAAGCTTTTCGTGAATACCCGCTTGATTAGATACAATACTACGTGAATTTGCATCACTCATTAGTGTCTTAGCCCCACACCTTTTTTGATCAATGTAAGCGCCAATGTAAATAACGCTGTTATAAATACTAAAATAACCCCAAGAGCCACGCTCAAATCAACATCCGACACACCTAAAAAGCCATAACGAAATGCGTTAACCATATAAATTATAGGGTTGATTTGTGATACATTCTGCCAAAACTCAGGCAGCAACGTAATTGAATAAAATACACCGCCTAAGTAAGTTAATGGCGTTAGTATAAAGGTGGGGATAATGCTTATATCGTCAAAACTATTTGCGTAAATTGCATTAATTAAACCACCTAAAGCAAACACAGCTGAGGTTAAAATAACCGTCGCCATAATTACAAAAATATTATGAATTTGGATATCAACAAATAATAACGACACACAGGTCACTATAAAGCCCACCATAATACCGCGTGTCATACCGCCACCCATATAACCTAGAACAATGATGTAGTTAGGTACAGGTGCAACTAAAAGCTCTTCAATGCTTTTTTGAAACTTTGTTGAGTAAAAACTAGAGGCTACGTTGGAATAGGAATTAGTAATAACCGACATCATTATAAGGCCAGGTACAATAAACTCCATATAACTAAAGCCGCCCATATCACCAATACGTGAACCAATTAAGTTACCAAAAATAACAAAATATAAGCTCATCGTAATTGCTGGCGGTACTAAAGTTTGCACCCAAATACGTAAAAAACGGATACACTCTTTAATCCATAAACTCTTTAAGGCTACACCATATTTAAACATTTATTCGCCCCGCCCTTGCTCTAGTAATCCTACAAATAACTCTTCTAATCTGTTTGCTTTATTTCGCATACTCAACACAGTATTACCTTGAGCTGTTAATGCACTAAATACAGCATTTAGCCCTTGAGATTTAGCGACTTCCACTTCAACAGTATGATCGTCCGTCATCGTAAACTTATAACCTTCAAGCGTGACAGGGCTTGCTGGCACTTTTAAGTCTAAAATAAAGGTTTCTTTATCAAGTTTTGCAAGCAATGCTTTAATAGTAGTGTTTTCAACAATTCGGCCATTATCGATTATGGCGATGTTTTTACACAGTAACTCTGCTTCTTCAAGGTAGTGTGTAGTTAAAATAATAGTAACGCCTTGCTCATTTATTTGGCGTAAAAAATCCCACATTGAACGACGAAGTTCTATGTCTACCCCCGCTGTTGGCTCATCAAGTATAAGCAACTTAGGTTCGTGCATAAGGGCACGCGCAATCATTAATCGGCGTTTCATACCGCCTGAAAGCGTACGTGCTTGTTTGTCTTTTTTCTCAAGTAAGCCAAGCTGCGCTAAGTACTTATCAGCACGTTTGTGGGCTTCGCCACGTGGCACACCATAATAACCGGCTTGGTTAACAAGTATTTGGCTAAGTGTTTCAAACTGACTAAAGTTAAACTCTTGCGGCACTAAGCCTAAATGCGCTTTTGCAGCTTCTAAATCAGTATCAATATTACAACCAAATACTTCTACCTTGCCTTTTGTTTTATTAACAAGTGACGAAATAACACCAATAGTGGTTGATTTACCTGCTCCGTTTGGACCAAGTAGAGCGAAAAAGTCGCCCTCTTTAACTTGTAAATCAACGCCTTTAATAGCCTCAACACCATTTTTGTAAACCTTGGTAAGGCCTTCTATATTTAAAGCAATATTTTGCTTATTCATTACTTACCCTCACCATAACCCCAACGTTTTGTTAGGTTATGTTCAATGTTTAAATGATCTAAAATTCTTGCCACCATAAAATCGACTAAGTCTTCAATACTTTGTGGCTTATGATAAAAACCAGGCGCTGCTGGCATTATGGTCACACCTAAACGAGATAACTTAAGCATGTTTTCTAAATGAATTTCGTTAAATGGTGTTTCGCGCGGCACTAAAATTAACTGTCCGCGTTCTTTAATAACGACATCAGCGGCGCGCTCTAATAAGTTATCTGACGCCCCTACTGCAATTGCAGAAACCGACCCAGCACTGCATGGACATACCACCATTTTTTTAGGTGCAGCAGAGCCCGAAGCCACAGGGCTAAACCAGTTATCTTTACCGTATACTTTTAACTGCTCAGATTTAGCATTAAACAGCGTACTTAACTGCTCAGTGGCTTTATCTTCGTTACCAGAGAGCTTAATATTTGATTCTGTATCAAGCACCACTCGTGCTGCACTTGAGATAAGTACGTAAACTTGAAATTGCTGCTCAAGCAATACTTCAAGCAACCTTAAACCATAAGGTGCACCTGATGCACCGCTAAAAGCGAGCGTAATTCTATCTTTAAATTGCACACTATTCTCCGCTGTATTTATCAGCTAAACCATCAACAAGGTGTTGATGAAGGCCATTAAAACCACCATTGCTCATAATTAAAATATGTTGATTAGGCTCAATATTTTCAAGCACCGTATCAATAATTGTTTGTGTGCTGCTAAAGCACTGCATACCCGCTTTATCTGCTTGCTCTTTTAGCGACCAATTTAGATTCTCTGGTTCAAAAAGTAGTACGTCATCAGCATCACGCAGTGAATCTAATAATGTATATTGATGCACACCCATTTTCATGGTGTTTGAGCGCGGCTCTAAAATAGCGATAATTTTTTCATCGCCTACTTTCGCGCGCAGTCCTGCAAGCGTAGTTTTAATTGCTGTTGGGTGATGCGCAAAATCGTCATACACCTTAATATTATTTATATCAGCCTTTAGCTCCATACGCCTCTTAGGGCTAATAAACTCACTTAAGGCATCAATACTATGATCAACAGCTATACCCACATGGCGCGCTGCTGCGATAGTCATAATTGCATTTTTAACGTTATGTTCGCCTATTGCTTGCCAGCAAACAGTGCCCTGCTTTTCGTTATTTAAAAGTACATTAAACCCACTACCATCGGCTTTTATTAATTCATAGCTCCAATCATCGCCTAGCGTTTCGCTTTCGCTCCAAAGCCCTTGTGCTATTACGTCATTAAGCGCTACGTCTTGCTTAGGCCAAATTACCTTGCCGCTTTGAGGTAATGTACGCATTAAGTGATGAAATTGTTTTTTTATTGCGTTTAAATCTTCGAAAATATCAGCGTGATCGAATTCAAGATTATTTAAAATAAGTGTACGCGGAAGGTAATGGACAAACTTACTGCGCTTATCAAAAAAAGCAGTGTCGTATTCATCGGCTTCAATAACAAAAAATGGCGTTTCACCGACTTTGGCCGATACACCAAAATTTTGGACTATGCCGCCAATTAAAAACCCTGGTTTTAAACCTGCGTACTCTAACACCCAAGCAAGCATACTTGCTGTGGTTGTTTTACCATGCGTACCGGCGACAGCAAGTACCCACGAGTTTTGTAATAAATTATGTTTAAGCCATTCAGGGCCTGAGGTGTAAGGCAGACCTTTATCAAGCACATATTCTACGCACGGGTTACCACGGCTCATTGCATTACCGATTACTACCATATCTGGCTTTGGCTCTAATTGAGACACGTTGTAGCCTTGAGTCAGTTCAATGCCAAGCTCTTCAAGTTGCGTACTCATTGGTGGGTAAACGTTTTGATCAGAACCCGTTACTTTATGACCTAATGATTTAGCAATGGCTGCAATTCCACCCATAAACGTGCCACAAATGCCCAAAATATGTATATGCATATACTTTCCTTAAATCGTATGCTCACTTTACAGCTATGCAAAGTTTAGTGGCGCTATAATGCCAAAATTCGTGCTTAGTTACCATTACGAGTAAGCATTTCACTCGTGCCAAAATGACCACTTGATAATAAAAAAGCCTTCTTAATTAGAAGGCTTTTTTATTAGTCATTATTTGCTACATCATTAAAAATACTATTAAACCTACACCGAGCAATAAACGATATATCACAAATGGCAACATGCCCATTCGCTCTATTACTTTTAAAAACATAAATATACATGCATAAGCCGATAAGAACGATAGCACCACACCTAGTAATAATGTATTCCAATCAACCACATGGTCACCCAAAGCAAGCTCTGCAGTATAATAAAGCCCCATCATAGAAATAATTGGAATTGCCAGTAAGAACGAAAAACGCGCTGCGCTTTGCTTATTCATTCCAAGCATTAAACCAGCAGTCATCGTGATACCTGAGCGAGAAGTTCCCGGGATCATTGCAACAGCTTGTGCAAAACCAATAATAAGTGCTGTTTTCCAATTAAGCTGATAAATAGTTTTAATTTGTTTCCCTTTTGCATCCGCGTACCAAAGCAATAAACCAAATACAATGGTGGTAGTAGCAATAACCCAAGCGCTTCGCAGGTATAACTCAATAAAATCTTTTAAAAGTAAACCTAAAATAGCGGCAGGCACTGTACCTAAGATAATCCACCAGCCTAATTTACTGTCATCGGTAGTGCCTTGCTTACCAAAAGATTTAAACCATGCGCTTAGTATATCTACTACTTCTTTACGAAAATAAATAACGACGGCTATTAAAGTACCAACATGTACTGCTACGTCAAACGCAAGCCCTTGATCTTCCCAGCCTAAAATTTGCGATGGGAGAATTAAATGCGCAGAGCTCGATATTGGTAAAAACTCAGTAAATCCCTGTATGAGGGCTAAAATAATTATTTCGATAATACTCATAGGTTAGAAAACTCCACCTTCCATAGCTTTTGTTGAGGGTTATTATATCCATTCCATAACTGCGCAATCGTTTGCTTAGCTACAGGATGATAAAAATCTGGGGCAACCTCACTCAGAGGTTGTAATACAAATGCATTTTTAGTTATTTCATCACGTGGTAATTGCGCTGGGGAATCGCAAGTTACATCATCATAAAACAGTAAATCTAAATCGAGCGTTCGTGGACTGAATTTTTTATCGTTTGCTGTACGCCCATTATCACGTTCTATTTGTTTTAATAAAGCGCATACATCAGCAAGCGACATATCAGTTGTAGCGCCAACTACTGAATTATAAAAATTATTGCCAGCAAACCCAACTGCTTCACTTTCAAAAACAGACGAGTGCACAATGTGCTCAAAGTGCTGCTTAAGTGCAATTAATGCACATTGTATATAATGCGCTTTATTTATATTTGACCCTAGGCTGATATAAATTTGGGCCATTTAGTCAGTTGCCTTAACACGTGTAATTTCAACACCCACAGTTTGTGCTTGTGCTACTGCTGCAGGTTTACTTACTCTTATAGTAACTTGTGGCGTATTAAACTCGCTTAAAATAATCTCAGCCAACTGCTCAACCAAAGTTTCTAGCAACTCAACAGGTTTTGCAGTGCAGTGCTTAATAACGCGTTCGCTTACTTTTGAGTAATCCAGTGCTAAATTAATATCGTCATTTTCGGCTGCAGGCTTAATATCACTAAGCATTTCAATATCAAAATAAAGGCTCTGTTTACTTTCTTTTTCAAAGTCGTACACTCCAATAATAGTGTCGACGTGCAATTGAGATATAAAAACCTTATCCATTGATACTCCAAATAACAACAAACTACTAAGCAACTATACTAAGCATCAATAAAATTAATACTGTATATGGTTTAGCCAGTGTTTAAATATGTAAAAATAACTTCTACAATAGCAAAATAACTAAACTAGCTATTAAATAGCCTGTTAATAATTTTTACGATAAATTTTGCTGCCAATAATAGCCTAAAAGCACTATCAATTGGTATAGCAATTAAAAAATAAGGAAGCGCGTGTTAGCCACTATAATGTTTGTTTTAGCTTATTTACTTGGGTCGATTTCGTCGGCTATTTTAGTGTCGCGGTTGTTCAAACTCCCAGACCCTCGTAATAGTGGTTCTAATAACCCAGGAGCTACAAATGTTTATAGATTAGGCGGAGCATTTCCGGCTTGCTTGGTTCTAGTGTTTGATATTTTAAAAGGCACTATTCCGGTATGGGGGGCTTATTTTTTAGAAGTTGAACCTTTAGAGCTTGGTTTAGTCGCAGTAGCTGCTTGTTTAGGTCATATGTACCCACTGTTTTTTAGCTTCAAAGGCGGTAAAGCCGTAGCAACGGCATTTGGCTCATTATTACCTATTGGCTTATCATTGGCAGGTTTACTTGTGTGTACTTGGTTAGTTATAGTGGCAATAACACGCTATTCATCACTGGCGGCGCTTGTAGCTGTATCTTTAGCGCCCTTGTATACATGGCTAATAAAGCCACTTTATACTCTTCCCGTTACTTTTATCACGCTGTTAATTATATTTCGTCACCGTACTAATATTATTCGATTATTTAGTGGGGAAGAACCAAAAGTGGGTGCTAAAAAAGCACCCAACGATGAAAACAAAAATATCTAAAATATGAGTCATTAAATCGGCTCAAGGCTATCTATAGGCCAACGAGGTTTTGTTTTCATATCAAGCGTGGCAAATTGCCCTGCTTTTAAACGTTGCATTCCGGCATAAGCAATCATTGCACCGTTGTCGGTACAAAATTCAGTACGCGGATAAAAAACTTCGCCTTTCATACCTTTCATTACGCGTTCAAGCTGCAGTCGAAGCTGTGTATTTGCACTTACGCCACCGGCGATTACTAAACGCTTAATACCTGTTTGTTTAAGCGCTCGCTTGCACTTAATAACCAGCGTATCAATAACCGCTGTTTGAAATGCATGCGCTATATCAGCTTTAGTTTGATCGTCGTCGTCATTTTCACGAATCGTGATTGATGCCGCTGTTTTTAAACCACTAAAACTAAAATCAAGACCTGGCTTGTCGGTCATAGGGCGAGGAAATACAAAGCGCTTTGCTACGCCTTGTTCAGCCATTTTAGCTAAGCGCGGGCCACCGGGGTAATCAAGACCAAGTAACTTAGCCGTTTTATCAAAGGCCTCGCCTGCGGCATCATCAACTGACTCACCTAGTACTTCGTATTGTCCAATACCCGCTACTTTAACCATCATGGTATGACCGCCCGATACAAGCAATGCAATAAACGGAAACTCAGGGGTATTTTCCTCAAGCATCGGAGCAAGTAAATGCCCTTCCATGTGATGTACTGCTACCGCAGGTATATCCCAGCCGTATGCTAATGAGCGACCAATAGACGTACCTACCAATAATGCACCAACTAGACCTGGGCCTGCAGTATAAGCAATACCGTCTAAATCTTCAGGGCCACAACCTGCTAGTGCAAATGCTGCATCTATAAGTGGTAATGTTTTACGAACATGATCGCGCGATGCAAGTTCCGGCACTACACCGCCGTAATCAGCGTGTACTTTTACTTGGCTGTATAATTGATGAGCTAACAAGCCTTTTTCGTCGTCATATATTGCAATACCCGTTTCATCACATGACGATTCAATGCCTAAAATTCGCACTGTACTTCTCCTGCCTTTTAAATTCTACTTTGCTTCTTTTATAACGTAAGACCAATATTTGTTTGGCCATCTTCAAGGGCAAACTTTTTGAGTGCCTTTACGCTATCAGAGGTAATACGCCCCATATTTTCTACAAAATCAATTAGCTCACCTAATACTTCAATTTCGTACTGCATTAATGGGTGCTCTCTCACTGCTGTGTTATCAGCAATCTCACCTTCAACCGTCATTTGATATTCAATAAAGCGAGCCACTGTTGCTTGAGATATTTTGCTCACACTAATGAACTCTTGCTCATCTTGCGCCACTAAACCGTGCATTAAGCTAAGTAAAGACGTTGCAGCATCAATAGCAGGATAAGTACCAAACATATCAAAATCAGCAAGTTCAGGAACATTTGGCTCTATTTTTTCAACTTGTTTTTCGAGATCTATTTTACTTTTAGGCAGTAATATTTTTTCCCAACAAACATTAAGCGAATTACGTAATAAGGTTTCATCACCAAAACCTGTTGCTTCGCTAAATAAACCGTAATTTGGCAGCATTCGCTCTATTAAAGCACTTGCTAAAACAGCCTTTTGTAAATAGTTAAGCTCTCTAATACGCTGAAAATTATTTGCTTTAGTCATTCTTTAACGTCTCACACGACCAACAAAAATCAAATGTTGATCCATTATGCTCATTACAGTTAGGGCACACCCAATCTGGAGCGGATTGTTTTACTTGTTGATAGTTTACCAATATTTGGCGCGCATGGCGCTCTTTTATCGCATAAACCTGCACACTAACTTGCGCCTGATCAAATGGAATTTCTCCTAATGCGCCTTGGAGCATCTCGCCTTTTATTTTACATTCAATACCACCAGTTTGTATTAAACCTTTAATAATATTAGCTTCAAGGGTGTTTTCGGCTTTATAAATTGTGATCCACTGAAAAGAGCTATCTGTTGTGTTGTTATTATTAATATTTTGCAATACTCACCTCATTTATTTTGTGTTAACAATATCCTACGCTAAATTATTAGCATACTAACATGCTGCACTTTTAAGGAATCAACATGACACTAACAACTCCGGGCTTACTTTTTCCGGCCATATCGCTGCTATTACTTGCCTATACAAACCGATTTTTAGTTTTAGCGCAATTAATTAGGGAGCTAAATGCGCGTGAAGGTGAATCTATTCGGCCTGTTGTAGTGGCTCAAATCACTAACTTACGTAAACGTATTAAGCTAATTAGAACGATGCAAGTGTACGGGGTAGCCTCTTTTCTACTGTGTACACTATCAATGTTTGCATTATTTATTGAGTTTAATGCCACAGGAATTATTTTATTTGGCATTAGCTTAGCTTGCTTAAGTTTATCGTTATTAACGTCTTTATTTGAAATACATATTTCCTGTGATGCAATCGAGATAGAACTACAAAGCATTGAAAATAAACCGCTAAGCAGCCGAATAAATAGAAATTTTGTAAAATAGAGTCTTATAAATAAAACACTCTATTATTTGTCACAATCATGTTGTATGAACGCCCCTTTTTGGGGCGTACTTTTTTATTAATTAGGGCGTGTTGATCTTTGTGGTATGAAAAACAAACAGCATGAAGATAAGGTATAATTGAATTCGCCAGAAAACTTTACACCGAACCTACATGCCAAGATTAATGTTAACAGACGGGACAT
>NZ_JACGWD010000027.1:0-47681 GCF_014077565.1 Pseudoalteromonas sp. 5Ae-yellow | reverse complement strand
CTTCGCCAGTAAGGCCTTTACCAGCTTGAAGTTCAGCTAATGCTTTGTTGAAGTCGAAAGATTGAGTCATGTGTCACTCCTGTTTTCTTAATAATACTGAAATGACACAGATTTCTAAACACTACCTGCATTTACTATGCAGGGGTTGATACCTTTATTGGCAAATATACTTGTGCACTTAAACCGCCTTCTGGGCGGTTTTCTAGTTTTACTTTACCGTCGTGTATATCAACAATGCGTTTAATAATGGCAAGGCCTAAGCCACTACCTTCACTGCCACGTGCAGCATCGCCTTGCTTAAAGGGCTCAAACACAGACTCTAATTCGTTTTCAGGGATCCCAGGACCACTATCGTTTACAGCGATAACTACATATTTTTTGTTTGAATTAAAGTAACTAAGTACTTCAATATCGCCCTCAGAATAACGCAGCGCATTACCAATCATGTTGGTAATTACACGTTTAATAGCCACAGAGCTTAAGGGTATATTGCCTATATTTGGATTACTTTTAAACGTAATAGTACGTTGATGCTGAAGCTCAGAATTTACAACCTCGGCAACTAAAGCATTTATATCTTCGCAACTTAGCTCTTCACGTTTATGGTGGCGTAAATACTCAATAAACTGATCGATAATCCCGTTCATATCTTCTATATCGTAAATAATACCTTCACGAAGATAGTCGTCTTCATCAACCATCATTTCGGTGGCTAAACGGATACGCGTAAGCGGCGTACGTAAATCATGCGATACACCAGCCATTAGTAAACGGCGGTCGTTTTCAAGTGCGGCAATTCCGCGCGACATTTGATTAAACGCGCGCGTTACTTCTATTACTTCTGTTGAGCCTTCTTCTTCTAATTTGGTAGAAAAATCGCCTTTACCTACTTTTACTGCAGCTTGTTGCAGTGCTTTTAATGGCCTATTAAGGTGCCTTGCAAACAACCACCCACCCAGCACACTTAAAAAGCCAATACTTGATAAGTAAAAAGTTAAAAACTCTAAGTTATTCTCTTTAAAGCCTTTAAGCGGTACTTTTACCCAATAACCTGGCGCTTGCGGTGCTTCAACCCAATAAATCAATGGATCAGTTTGGCTAATACGTACACGAGAATAACCACCAAGTTGCTCAGTCATGCTACGCGATAGCATAGAATATTCGCGGCTTTGCCCAAGCCCTTGACGCATCGCTTCGCGCTGAGTCATCACTTCAATGCCGGTAATTTCAAAAAACTTCGCAGATACTTCGTCGTTTATTTCAACGCCATCTTCCCAGTCAATAAATACCGTTTTAATTTGCTTAGCAAGCATCAAGTTAACTTGCTCAATAGTTGGTTTTACAACATAAAAACTAACCGTAACATAAGACACTATTTGATTTATTAGCAACAAAGCCGCCACTAAAAAAACAGTTTGCCCAAAAGCACTGCGCGGAAACATGCCCATAAATATTACTTTCCACCGTCGGGAACAAACACATACCCCAAACCCCAAACGGTTTGAATATATCGCGGATTAGCAGCATCTACTTCAATCATGCGGCGAAGTCGCGACACTTGCACATCAATACTTCGCTCAAGCGCACTGTAATCACGCCCACGCGCTAAGTTCATTAGCTTATCGCGGCTAAGTGGCTCACGCGGATGCGAAACAAGCGCTTTGAGCACTGCAAACTCACCACTGGTAAGCGATATTGTTTTATCCCCTTCACTCATTTCGCGCGTTGCTAAATTAAGCGTAAATTTACCAAAAGCGATTAAGTTTTCTTCAGCAGCAGGAGCACCTGGCACTTCTTTTGCGCGGCGGCGTAAAATTGCTTTTATGCGAGCAAGTAGCTCACGTGGATTAAATGGTTTTGGAATGTAATCGTCAGCGCCAAGTTCAAGACCAATAATACGGTCTACTTCGTCGCCCTTTGCAGTAAGCATAACAATAGGAATTTCATTTTCTTTTTGGCGTAGTCGGCGGCAAATAGATAAGCCATCCTCGCCTGGAAGCATTAAATCGAGAACCATTAAGTGAAAGTTTTCACGCTCTAGGAGTCTATCCATTTGCTCCGAGTTTCCTGCGGTTCTAACAATAAAGCCTTGCTCTACTAAGTAACGTTCAAGCAAACTGCGTAAGCGCATATCGTCATCAACAACTAATACTTTTGTGGTCTCGTGTCCCATAATCTCTTTCTTATTTTTATATCCAATTACTAGTTAATATAAATGAAAAACTTAATAATCAAAAACTAATTACTTGCTTAGATTGTTACTGAACATTTCAAAGCTTCCTTACTCGTACTTTATTACATTTTACGCTCGACAAGTTTTGGCAAATTTAATAACGTGCACACCATTAGAGTTAATAAAGAATTGGCCATGAAAACAAATTTAGTTACCCGCGAAGGTTACTTGCAATTACAACAAGAACACGATCAACTATGGAACGTTAAACGCCCAGAAGTAACAAAAATAGTTAGCTGGGCAGCCAGCCTCGGAGATCGCTCTGAGAACGCAGACTAACTTTTATAACCCCAGAAAACATACTATGCATACAAAGTTCACATTAAAAACAACAACTTATAAATAGTACACGTACTATTTTAATGTACTCTTCAACTTAGTAAAGATGGAACATTAAACTCAATTGTTGCACCTGATATCCAGGAGTCCAAAACCTCCTCATTTGTTAAATGAAACCAGTTAAAGCAATCTTCATTAAATTCCCTACAAAAAAAAGCCTCCATTTCTGATACTCTAATATTTTCAGGCAATCTACGAGTGTAAACAGCAGAGTAATTCTTTCTTTTTATTAAGTCTAAATACTCTTCTATTCTCTTTGTTAAAAGTTTATCAGATATGTAACTGGGGATATTTCTGTTATATAAATATGCACTTAAATTTCTTGCTTCTTTGTATACAACATAGCTAATAATCGGTAATGAATAATTTTTGGCAAGGTACTGTAAAAGATTCCCAAAACGGAGTGATTTTTGCACTGTAACTTTAAAGTCACAACAAGCGTCTTCTATAATCAACAGGATGTTGTATATCCTATTTTTTTCCAATAGTTCTTGAATCTCCTCTACATCATTCTTACTAACTTTGCGAGCGCAAATATCATCATATAACCTCTTAGTTAATTCGCTAACTGAGCTATATTCCTCAGAGTAGCGTAAGTACAATCCAAAGGAGTTGATGAATGAAGTCGAATAAGTTGGCAATTCAGATACAATATTATCTTCGCGAATAAATAGATGCAAACAAGCGCCTAGAAAAGATCTTATAGATTCACGACCTTGAGCTTGAGCCTCCCTAAAGTCATGCTCAGTGATGCGGACTAAAAAACCTTTGGAAATTAAGCTTTTCATCATTCTTTTTTCTGCTTCTTCGCAACCGAGAGTTTCTGAATGAGCATCGTAATGATGCTTAATCGGCGCCTTATTGCCATCATTAAACCGTGTAAGTAGAAGAAATAAATATAGTTTTTCGATATATGTTAAACAAGAAATTGCACTTTCAGACTTTAGCCTCTGCTCAATATACTCACCTAACTTTTCTATTGTTAATTTTCCATCTTTTAAATAGCACTCAACAAGGCAACTTTTACACACATATCGCTCAGACTCAAACTGCTCAATGCACTCTTTACGAGTAGAAAATAGTTTTTTTTTATTGCAGCTATCGCAGTTAAATGCTGAATGAACATTGGTACAGCTACTTTTACTTTTTATTATTGACAAAGGCTTATCTAGTTTGCTTTTAAATTCTTTAAATACATTTTGAGCATTATTTGCAAATTTAATATTCTCACCTTTCTCTAATTCCCAAAATTGATTTATTAGTTCAACTTCAGCTTCACTAACCGCTTGTTCATAACAAATATAAGCGTAATTTTTCATTTTTTTTCCAGACAAAGAAAGCCTAAAGAATTGGCTTCAATTAGTTTATTAGTAATTTATTACTATTCTAAATGTAAAACACCTAAATTCAAACAAAGTTAACAATATACATTTTTACTTTCATTTTTATAAACTAAGACTGAACTATTACATCTATAACTTGCTTTTATGCTATGGCTGGGTGCAACAGTATTCCCTATTACAGCAAATTAAGTAGAGAATGATATGGGTATCATGATGTGTCTGGGTTTAAACGAAAATGTTTAATTAGTCATTAGAAATTCGATAAACAAAATAACGTAAGTGCATAGCTAAATGAATTTAAAAAATTCCTGAGGAAAATTTGAAACTTATGCTCAAACGCGTTGGCTACAGTATAATATTCTGAGTATCAATGTATGAGTAAACGCTATTAAAGCAGTATTTATTTGAACCTGTTATATGTAGTAGCTCAGAGACATCAACTTGAGAAAGTTAATTCGTTGTTCCTCCGCTTACAGATAGTTATATAATTTAACTACCTTGCATACAAATACTTCTGAAAACCAATAAACGTATCGCGTATCGCTGTCGGTGATCCAAACTCAATGGCGGCGTCGTTAATGGTGTTGTATTTAAGCTCTACTAAACTGCGCATTTTTTTAGGTGCGAGTTCTTGCACGCCATCTTCAATGTATTTACTTAATATAAAGTTTATAAACTCTTGTTGTTTATAATCGCTAAAAGCAGAGTTTATTTTAGGTTTTGCTTGTTGAGCTCGTTCAGTGCGTGTTTGTGCCTCTGAGGCATACGCTACGTAGGATAAAACATCGTATACATCGCAGTCTTGTGCATCAATTACGGCTTTCATACTATCGAGTTTTTCGCTATCGTAGCCCGCTTCGGTTAAATCTTCTAATAGCTTTTCGCGAGTGGTTGGATCGCTCCAGATTTCGCGTAGTTGGTCTTCATTTTCAAAAAAGCGCGGTAAGTCGTCAAACATACGTTCAACAAATTCTTTTGCTGTAATGGGCTTGCCTTCAGCACTCCAGTACATTGCTGAGGAAATATGCTTAATTTGTCGTGTACGGCCGTCTGAGAGCTTTATTTCAAGCTTTTCACATACACATGGTCTTTCGCCACATTTATCACAGCCTTCAGGCTCTGGTTTTTCACAAATACATAGTTTTTGTTCACACACCTTGCACGGTTTCTTTTCACCGGCTCCATCCCCGCCAGTGTCTTCACATTGGCATGGAGTTGTGCCGCACTCTGAGCATACTTCGCTGGGTATTGGCTCGCCATCCCAAGCAGGGTCGGCAAAGTTATGGTGCGCTTTTACAAAGTCGTAAATTGTAAAGTAGTCTTTGCCATCGTATGTGCGAGTGCCTCGCCCTATTATCTGCTTAAACTCAATCATATTCTTACAAGGGCGCATAAGCACAATATTGCGTACATTACGTGCATCTACACCGGTAGAGAGTTTGCGTGAGGTGGTTAAAATTGTCGGAATGGTTTTTTCGTTATCACAGAAGGTTTTTAAATCATTTTCACCCGCGACACCATCGTTAGCGGTGACACGAACACAATAGTTAGTGTTGGTAGTCCAGCCTTTTTTAACTGCGTACTGATTAATAAAATCGCGTACCATACCGGCATGAACTTGTGTTGCACAAAACACGATGGTTTTTTCTTTAGGATTAAAGTGATCCATCCAATAGTGCACACGGCGCTCTTCGCGCTGAGGTATGGTAATAATACGGTTAAAGTCACCTTCTTTATATAGTTTACCAGGCTCAGGATCGCCTTTTACAACAACACCATCTCCCTCTATGTACTTGTACTCATCCATAGTGCCAACAATGGGTAACACTTTAAATGGCGTTAAAAAACCATCGTTAATGCCTTCTTTTAATGTGTAGCTGTAAACGGGTTCGCCAAAGTAACCATAGGTATCAGCGTTATCGGTACGCTTTGGTGTGGCAGTTAAGCCTAGCTGAACTGCGGGTTCAAAGTGTTTAAGAATATCGCGCCAAGCACTTTCATCATTCGCGCCACCACGGTGACATTCATCAATAATAATTAAATCAAAAAAATCAGCTGGGTATTGTTCGTAATACGGGTTTTCTGCCTTTTTGAGTGGCGCATTTTCATCTTCTTCTGTTGTGGCTTCTTTTAATTCAGTTTTAGGCCCACACATAAGAGTATGAAAAATTGTAAAAAATACGCTAGCATTTTTCGGCACACCGCCTCGTTTACGTATATCTTCAGGGGTGATACGCACAATGGCATCATCACCAAACGAATAAAAATCGTTAAACGCCTGATTAGCTAATATATTACGGTCGGCCAAAAATAAAATACGGGGGCGCTTTTTAGCAAGGCTAACGTCTTTTTGTGCAGTTAAGCTCCAACGAGTTTTAAATAACTTCCATGCGGTTTGAAAGCCAATACAGGTTTTACCTGTACCTGTGGCCAATGTTAGCAGGATGCGATTTTTACCTTGGGCAATGGCTTCAAGAGCATTATGAATGGCGTTTTCTTGATAATAACGCGGTGCCCAATCGCCTTTGGCCTCAAAGGGAATAGTAGAGAACGCATCACGCCAAGCTGTCGTATAATCCGCTTCTGGTGCATCGCCTTTTTGCTCAAAGGTTAACTCCCAAAGCGCTTGGGGAGACATATATTCATCTACCAGCGTCTCAATACCTGTGAGCATATCAATCTGGTAAATCTCATGGCCGTTGGTGGCATATGCAATACGGCATTGCAGGCGTTGTGCATAGTCTTTCGCTTGGCGCACACCTTCGCTATAAGTCAGGCTTTCTTTTTTAGCTTCGACTGCGGCAAGCTTACGGCCTTTGTACACCAGCACATAATCACAAGGCACTTTATTAGCGCGTTTACCACCGGCCATAATTTGGCCAGGGCAAATCAGTTCACGGCGAATAAAGCTGTTATCAACCTCACCCCAACCGGCAGTGACTAATTTAGGATCGATTAAATCCGCGCGTGTATCTGCTTCGTTACGCATCCTTGCTTGTGACATTAGGCCACCGCTCCTTTGTTTGTATCAACCTCAAGCGTTTTCGTTAACTCACCTGAAAAGGCTTTTTGCAGGATGGATTTTTTGAGTTCGTCGAGTGAACTCAATTTGTCCGTATAAATTCTCTCTAAATCAACAGTTTCTAGATTGAATTGTGAAATGCGATCAACCAATTCTTGTTGATCGCCCGATAGAGGAATAGACAACTTAAGATCAAGAACATCGTGACGAGATATTCCAGGTATAGCTGCACCATTTGCAAGTGATTGAAAATAATCAAACTGCATACTTAAAAACCAGTAAAGTAAATCACCAACAGCATTTGTGGGACGAACAGCCATTAGCTGTCGACTTATTGCTAACTCACCAGCAGACATAATATTTACCTTACCTACACCTGACCCTTTTACTGTTATTAAAATATCTCCCTTGATCGCAGTTCTTTTAGGATGTTCAGTCCACTTAGTAACAGTTGGATTTATAACTCCAAAGTCAGATGGCCCAGTTAAATATCCAATGCCCCTTTGTTCATTATTATAATTTTTAGCATCAATATGCTGACCCGAAATGAGATTGCAGAGTTCGCTTAATTTATAAAAGCCCCACCCCTCACCACGCTGGCTAAACACTTGCTGCAAGTAGCTTTCAAACAGCTCGCGGGCGTTTTTGAGGTTTTGCTCGGTCTTGGCGCGGGCTTGTTCTATATCGGCAAAGGCTTGATCGAGAATGGCGACGATGCGTTTTTGTTCGGGGACAGAAATTAAAGGGAAAGGTGCAGATTTATAATCTTTAAAATATATATGAGGAATCGTACTTCCTGTTCTATATTCCTCAAAATCTAAAGACTCTAGAAAATATTTGATAAAACGTAAGTCAAAGCCTTCCTTTGGTAATAGGTATTGCATTGTAGCTAATACAGATGACTTTGCAGGATGCACTGAAACACGACCAATCCCTGCACCGTCTTTAATTATTGCTATGTAGTCATTTTCTTGTTGGTAGAAAGAAATATTCTGTATATAGCCCTTAGCACCGAAAACTGGATAAGGTCCATCATCTTCTTTTATTTTACCGTGTGAAATATTGGAGGAGCCTTTAGTAACAGCATCTTCCAGTACTCCATACCTCCAATCTGTATTCGTAGAAAGAGCCATCACAACAACTCCTGAATCTTACTCAGAATCGCTTCACTCTCTTTATCCAGCGCAATAATTTCTTCAATGATGGCTTGCGGTTCACGCAGGGGCGCTTCTTCTGCTTGGTTGGGGTTTTTAACCGATAAATCCCAAGTTGCATCATCTAGTTCAGACGTCGCCAATGACCAAGACTTAGCACTGTCTTCAAAGCCCTTTTGTAGCTCGATAAATTCTTTTAAATCGTTATCGTTTAATGGGTTCGTTTTACCTAAACTACGGCCAGGGTCTAGCTGATAGAACCATGTTTTTTGTGTTGGTTCCCCTTTAGTGAAAAACAACACCACAGTTTTTACCCCTGCGCCTAAGAAGGTTTTCGCTGGGCAATCTAGCACGGTGTGTAAGTTGCAGTTTTCTAATAGCTCTTTACGCAAGGCAATGGCGGCGTTATCGGTATTCGATAAGAAAGTGTTTTTAATAACAATAGCGGCACGGCCACCAGGCTTGAGCATTTTGATAAAGTGCTGCAAAAACAAGAAGGCAGTTTCACCGGTCTTAATCGGGAAGTTTTGCTGAACTTCTTTACGCTCTTTACCGCCAAATGGCGGGTTAGCCAATACAATGTCGTGCTGGTTGGTTGGGGTAATGTCTTGTAGGTTTTCGCCCAGCGTATTGGTGTGGATAACGTTAGGCGCTTCGATGCCATGTAGAATCATGTTCATAATGGCGATAACGTACGCTAACGACTTTTTCTCTTTGGCGTAAAAGGTGTTTTCTTGCAAAGTTTTTAAGTCGCTGGTTGAAAGCTGCTTTTTACTGGCACCGCCTTGGCGAAGGTAGTCATAAGCTTCACATAAGAAACCTGCCGAGCCTGCTGCACCATCGTATATGGTTTCGCCTATTTGTGGCTGTAATATGTCTATCATGGCGCGGATTAATGGGCGTGGTGTGTAGTATTCTCCCCCGTTGCGGCCAGCGTTGCCCATGTTTTTAATTTTTACTTCGTACAGGTGTGAAAGCTCATGCTTTTCTTCTTGTGAGCGAAAGCGTAATTCGTCTACTTTTTCGAGCGCATCACGCAGTGAGTAGCCACTTTGAATTTTATTTTTGATCTCGCTAAAGATTTCACCAATTTTATATTCAATGGTGTCAGGGCCTTTGGCACGTAGTTTAAAGCCTTTAAGATAGGGGAAAAGCTCGCCATCAACAAAATCCATTAAGTCGCTGCCGGTTAAGGCGTTATCGTGATCAAACTCATCATTAGCGGTTTTAGGCGCAGCCCAAGAACTCCAGCGGTACTTCTCATCGATAATGTATTGGTAGTCTTCTGCCATCAATTCGGCTTCTTGAGACTTAGTAAACTCTAAATCATCAAGGTATTTTAAAAATAGCATCCACGACGATTGCTCGGTGTAGTCTAGTTCGCTAGAGCAGCCTGCGTCTTTATGAAAAATGTCGTCGATGTTTTTAAAGGTTTGTTCGAACATGTAAATTAAGTCCTTGTTAGCCAGTGAGTTTGAGATGATTTTTTTGCTTAAAGCAACTCACTCGCTTATTTATATTCCTGAGGTAATAGTGATTAATATACCCTAATTAATTAAAAAAT
The DNA here is from genome assembly GCF_014077565.1 of Pseudoalteromonas sp. 5Ae-yellow. Lineage (NCBI taxonomy): Bacteria > Pseudomonadati > Pseudomonadota > Gammaproteobacteria > Alteromonadales > Pseudoalteromonadaceae > Pseudoalteromonas > Pseudoalteromonas sp. 5Ae-yellow. The sequence goes on along the minus strand of NZ_JACGWD010000027.1, from coordinate 38,026 downwards.
TAATAATATATTAGTACCAAGTAGTTTTTGGTTAATCTAGGTCAATTTTATACTTTTGCCTTGCCGGTAGTATCTCTTCAAACTCGCAATTTAATGCGTTTACTAATTTATATAAGGTTTCGAGTTTAATATTAACATTACCTCTTTCCATTTTTCCGTAATTACCGCGCTCTATACCGACATAGGCGGCAAAACCTTCTTGCGAGTAGCCTGCTTCTTTGCGTTTTTCTCGTAGCTTTTCACCAAAATGTTTAACTAAATCACTCACCTGGTTTTCCTCAAGGCAAAATGATTAGATTTTCATGTTGAGGGCTTAACTACCACGCCCTATAATACCCATTATTATAAGAAGTTTATTAGGATTTACTTTGAAATTTGACCCTCTCGTAGCTCAAATTATTGTTGCACCAAATTTTGATAACTTTACAACAAGCGATGTACGCTCGGCGTACTTAGCATTAAAAAGTGATTCTTCTTTGGTACCTACAGCAGTTAGGCGAAGTATATATGCCGAATTGATCAAGCTTGTTAAAAAAGGCTGGCTGAAAAAAATGGTATCAAATAAAAAAGGATTTACGCGATTCAATAAAACAGAAAGCTTTAACGTTGAGGTAATTACTCAGCTAGCTAGTGCAATACCTATTGGAACTACAGAAAAGGCAGATGATAAGCACGCGCTATTACTTAGTAAGTTAAATCATTATAAAGCCGAGCTATTATTGAATATGGGGGAATCTGAGGCATACAAAGAGCTTTATTTGGAGTCACCCGAATTAGTAGATGAACTTCAGCCACAATACAACAAAGCGAGAGACAACAATACAAGAATACTTGGCAAGATTAGAGCGATTGAAGGCTTAATGAAGCAAAACGAAGCATTAGAGAAAATATGAAACTAAGACTATGGCAAGCCGAGTGTATTAATTTAGCGCTTACACAATACCAGAGCGGCAATAGCCACTTTTTAGCCTTGGCAACTCCTGGGGCGGGTAAAACCTTAATGGCTTCGGAATTAGCTAACCAGTTATTAAAAAATAATATGGTCGATGTGATTATTTGTTTTTCACCGTCGTCTATTGTTTCTCAAGACTTTAAGGAAAGCTTACAGCTAAAAACGAATGAACGATTTGATGGGCTTATTGGCGCTAAAGGTAGAGCTTTAACCTATCAAAGCTTACAGTATTTAGATGTGCACTTTTGGCAGTTATTTGAACGATATCGTGTTTTTGTAATATTTGATGAAATTCATCATTGTGCTGGCTCTAATATTGCCAATGCAAATGCATGGGGTGAGCAGATAATACTTAACATTCAAAATAAAGCACAGTATACATTAGCCTTAACAGGCACCCCTTGGCGTTCTGACGCTGCTCCTATTGTTCTTTCATCGTATCAGCAACCTAACAATAAAATAGCGTGTGACTACGTTTACGGGCTTTCTGAGGCTATTGGAGATAATGTTTGTCGGGTTCCACAAATAGTAGCTGTTGATAATAGCCATATTACAGTTGTAGATGACGTTGAAACCAAAACATTTAACTGCTTTAAAGCGTTATTAAACGACTCTAGCGTTTCTTATCAAGAGGTTATTGAAAATGAAGCGGTGATAAAATACATGATTTCTTCAGCTCAAAAGAAGCTGGCTTCAATCAGATTGAAAAACCCCGATGCAGCGGGGTTGATTGTTGCATCGTCTGTTGAGCATGCCCATCAAATCTCTATGTTAATGCGAACTCACTTTGACGAGGATAGCACTGTTGTAACCTACCGAGAAAATGAACCTACAAGTATTATTCAGCAGTTTAGGTATGCACAAACTAAGTGGATTATTTCTGTTGGTATGATTAGCGAAGGTACAAATATCCCTCGTTTGCAGGTTTGCTGCCACCTTACAAACATAAAAACAGAAATGCATTATCGCCAAATATTGGGCCGTATACTGAGGGTAACAAACTCTAAAAACCAAGAAGCTATTATGTACATGCCTGCCGAACCTAAGCTTTTAGAGTACGCGTATAGAGTTAATCAAGATGTTCCATTTGAAGCTGATGTAGTTAAGTTTGAAAAGATGAAAGCTACTGCTGAAGAACCTACTGAAGATGAAGGTTTAAGTGAAATGACCTTTAATAAGAAAAATAAAAAAACCTCCAAAGCTCAGTTTGATTTTGATAACTTTGCTGACTTTTTTGATCAGCCAGTTATGAGCAATAGACCTGAAGCGACAGAGGAACATTTTTTAACCGGTGCCTATGAGCGAATTATTAATATATCAGGCCGTTTTCAACAAGAAGCGATCGCTTTAGGGTTAAGTGAATTGCGGTAAATACGCTAGAATTTACCTCAAGTAGACCTCTACAGGTAACATCAATTTCAGTTACACGAGGAAATATAACTTAATTTAAGGTGTTGCTATGTATAGCTTCTCTGAAATTCATAAAAAAATAGACTTTATAGAGATTTTAACCAATAGAAAGATCAGTGAAAGTTCAAGTCACCTAGAGCAAATTAACTTTATACATCAAGGTGTATATATCAAAAATGCTGAGCGTCTAAGGATAGAGTTAGGCTGGGATATACGAGCATTTTCTTCAGCTATTAGAACTAGCAAGAGCTCATATGTACGCTATAAAAAAGAATTAAAGCCCTTAAATACCACTTTAAGTGAAAATGCATTTGAAATTGCAAAAGTCTGCTCTTTTTGTCTTGATTACTTTGAAAATATAGAACGTTTTAATATTTGGTTAAATACCTCGTCACTCCAATTCGACTCTAAAAAACCTTTAACATTTATAGATACAATAGCTGGCCGTGAATTAATTAAAAATACCGTAAACAGGCTCAAATATGGCTATAACGCCTAAGAGTAAAGTGTCTTAGGACGTAAAGCGCACGATCAACAGACTGCCAACATGAAACCAAGTTCTATCCTTTTCTTAACTTAACAAGAAGCTATCACTTTAGAGATTAAAACGTTGATTTGAGCTTATTAATGACTCAATTTTCTCTGATAGTCGCATTTGTGCCATGAGCGGACGGTGATGACGCCGCACTAAGCGGACGGTGATGACGCCGCACTAAGCGGACTAAAACAGTGGGTTATAATGTGTAGTGAAGCGAAACCTAATCCACTGTTTTAGTTCCGCTTAAGTGCCTTGTATGCACTAGTACGGAGGATAAAATGACCAAGGGCTTTTATGATCATGACTTTCTTCTCGCCTACATTGCTCAATCACTTTATTTCTTAATTCTTCGTAATTATCTTTTAAACTGTATATGCAAAGAAGCAGAGATAAATTAAGTAAAGTTCCACCAATAGTTTGGAAGTTTGTACTTCCGTGTAAAGATTGATTTCTCCATGAATATATAAGGTCAAATGGGTCTTGAGAATCATCTAAGCTTGAAATATGAACTCTGAATTCTTGCAAAAGTACCTTGAGTTCAGAATCTGCGATTTCATCATACACAAGATTTAAAACATCTCTGATGCTGGAGCATTGCGCACCAATTTTATAAGGTCTCGGTTTTCCAGCACGATTTTTTACTTGAAAAGTAGACTTAACCGTCCCATCCATATTTAAGTATGTTGAACTTACTCGTTTTAGAGTCGATTCAAGTAATGGGAAACCGATATAAGCCAATATTAGAGATGAGTCATATAGGAAGTATCTAGCATGATGCGGAATTTTTTGTTCAGATTCGTATTGTAACTGCTGCTCTTCTGATGATCTGGCTGGCTTCTTACAATTTACAAGTGAAGCTCTGATTGAAGCCTGAAACAATGACTTCATTTCATGTTCTTCATTACTAAAGTATTCAGAGCGACTACCTACGAGAACTTCAGCACACCATGACCATAACCCAAAGTGATCATCTACAACGATTGTATTTAATCCTGGGAGTAGTAACACTTTAGATAAACCAAGAATTGAAGCCAATAAAGCCTGATGATCCAACTCGTGGAACCTGACTCCATTTGCAAAAAGTCTATATTTTTCAGAATTAGCACCGATTGCCATACCACCATCAGGTGTTTTAACAGATGAACACCACTGCTCACATAAACTTTTTATTTCCTCTGGGGTGGTTGCCATATAGTTTCCTTCATGCTGAATTAATGATCCAATAGAGTGCTAACACTTTAGTATTTATGCGACACGCAGTTTGTGTTGCATAATCGCTTGTTGGACTGAGGCGCTACCTGCTCGGTGTGTCAGAGTTGGTGTTGTTTATGCTATGGGAATTTGCTTTTTAGAGGCTCTAGCTAAATCAGCTAATTTAATAAGCTTACCTATTATAATTTAAGCTTTCCCTGCATTGCTCAGCGTTTATTATCTATTCATTAAACCGAATGTTTAACCGTTAAGCAAGGATATTTTTCGCTCGCACAGTCGCTATTAGCCTGAGCAATTAAGCAGGTTAACTTATTGATTTGATGCAGCAAGCAAGGCTGCTAACTCGTTCGCGCTATTTTATTTGTCGCCTCATCTAAATTCATCACACCAATAAATCGTAAGGTACCCGTCTTGCATGACTGGCAAGACCAATGGGGTATTAATCGTTCTTGCTCTACCTTCGGCTTCACCGCTTTGCATGGGGTTGCTGATACTTGAGCCTTTATTAACTCTAACTTTCGCTTGTGACACGCATTAGCTAAAAAGCCATAGTGGCGAATGCGCATAAACCCTTTGGGCAATACATGTTGTAAGTAGCGCCGTAAAAATTCATCACAACTCAGAGTCATGACTTTATCGCGGTTGTTATCTGCATAATCGCGGTATTTAAAGCTCACTGTTTCTTCAGTCGCTGACACTAATCGTGATTCTGACATCACGCCTTTTCGGGTATAACGAGCAAGGTAACTAACTAGCTTTTCACTGTACGTTAAACAGGCTTTGCTATAAACACACCATTTGGTTGGTGTGCTTACCTTCGCGAATGAACTATCGCATTCATTGAGCGCCGCGAGCATTTTCCCTCTAAACACTGTTGATAATGCTTTAACGGGGTATAAATAGCCTTTTTCTATTTCATGCCAGTGCGCTTTATCAAGCGCGCCTGCGGGTATCAAGCAATGCAGGTGAATATGCTGACTTAAGTTCTGCCCCCACGTATGCAGTACGCTTGTCATGCCTAACTGGCCATGCCTCTTTCGTTTCGCAAATTTACACAGCGTTTGCCATGCGGCTTTAAATAAACAGTGATATAACGCGTTTGGGTTGTAGTGCGCAATGATATTTAACTCATGCGGGAGCGTAAAAACAAGGTGGAAATACCGACACGGTAATAAATCTTCCTGCTGTTTTTGCACCCATTTAGCCGTAGCCATCCCTTGGCAACGTGGGCAATGACGGTCTCGACAACTACACCCAATTTGTTGTACTTCACTACAGTTATCACATTGCCATGCTTGATAACCGAGCTGCCCCGTTCTGCATGATTGAAGGTGTTGGCAGACTCGTAACTGTTGATAACTCATTATGTGGTGCTGCCGATAATTCCCAAGGCCAGAATTTAAAATATCAGCGAGGTGCAAGCCGCTCATTGGTTTCCCCAACTTGCGAGTAAATCAATGCCACCATGCCCTAATTCAGGTAACCAGTGTAAGTAACTTTGCGTGGTTCTAATGTCACTGTGACCAAGCTGATGTTGAAGTTGATGAAGCGGCATCCCTAACTCAAGTTGATGTGTTGCATAAGCATGGCGTAATACATGTGGATTACAGTGCTTTAAACCACACATTTGTGCATGTTTTTTCAATGCCTTTCTGAAGCTTGAGGGTGACATGGGTTTATCCATTAACCATCGTGAATAAAACATCCAGCCCGTTGGGTGATACATTTTCCAATAGCAACGTAATTGATTTAGCACGCTATCTGATACAACAACATAGCGTGACTTATCTCCTTTACCATGTTCAATTAAAATGGTTTTACGCTGTCCATCGATGTCTTGCACTTTGATGCGCAGCAGTTCGCCAATACGCAAACCACATCCATAACACACCACTATCAATGTTTTTAAGCGCATATCCGTGCAACTTTCTATAAGTCGTCGAATATCATCACGCGATAAATAAGTAGGTGCCCGAGGTTTTGCTTTAGGCAAGGCTATGTCTAAGTTCAGTGGGCGGTGTAAAATATTCTTAAACAAAAACCAAATGCTGTTTATTTGTATTTTTTGACTCGCTCTGGAGAGCTTGCGAATGGCGGGATCTTTAAAAAAGATATTCAGCTCATCATCAGTAATTAAATCGAGTGGTTTATTAAAATAATGGCTGAGTTTAAGTAAATGCTCGCAGTAACTTTTACAGGTACTTTGTGAATAACCACGGTAGGCTATTTCAGTTTTGACTTGTTCAATGAGTATATTCATGACTTACCTCCAAATATGGGATAACCCCAAGGTAAGTGTGGCTCAAATGGTCAGAATAGGATCTCCGCGTAGCGGCTTAGTTCAACAACTTTATCAGAGGACACTTTCCCTTTTTTAGCGCGAAAACGTCCTTATTTAATGAACTTATATTAATAGCAAATAGCGTAAATTATTGCCAACAATAAATATTACTCTTCCTACTGCCAATATAAACATGTAAAAAAGAGGAAAGTTTCCTCTATTCTTACTAAATTAATGACTACTCACCTCAATGACCGCTCATCGCTCATACCCGAATTCTTTTGTAGCGAGCTAAGCTTAAAACTCCATAAACACCGGAGTACAACTAATGCACCAGTTAACTATATATCAGCCTAAAGAGCCTTGGAATAAAAATAAGCTTGTAGGACAAAAGTTACCTCTAAAATTACAGCAAATATGGGCTATCCGAATACGACTGGAACTTTTTCATAAAATAAGAGATCTAGCACTATTTAACCTAGCCATAGATAGCAAACTAAGAGGGTGTGATTTAGTTTCACTAAAAGTTAATGACATTGCACATGGTAAAGCAATCCAATCACGGGCAATAGTCGTTCAAAAAAAGACTGGTATGCCTGTTCAATTTGAAATTACTGGAAATACAAGGAAATCAATTGTGGCGCTCATAGAGCAATTTACTCTCAATTCTTATGATTACTTGTTTAAGTCACGAATTCATTCCTCTGAACACCTTTCAACCCGTCAATATGGACGTATAGTTGACTCTTGGGTCACCTCAATTGGGTTAGATAAGACTCAATATGGCACTCATTCAATGAGACGTACCAAACCATCACTAATTTACAAAAAAACTAAAAATTTAAGAGCCTGTCAGCTTCTACTTGGCCATAGAAAACTAGAGAGCACTGTCAGGTACTTGGGAATAGAAGTTGATGATGCGTTAGAAGTATCAGAACAGATCGATGCTTAAATTTGAACCTAAGCCAGACTCGAAGTTAGAGTCTGGCACGTGCCCAGACTGTGTGAAAACTAATTTTTAATAAATTGTCTTGGGTATGTTCTTAGTTTGAAACCATTTAAGATGGTTGCGATCGATTTTTTCTCAGTATCGCAATTTTCTCCGCGCGAGCGAAACTGCTATGGCAACGCTACTCTAATTGCTTTACTTAGGCCGTTAACTCCCATAATTGTTATCATTCTTCTGAAGTTGTAAGCTAGGACATGAAGACTTATTTCTGTCCCCACGCTTTTTAAACCTCGTGTTAGTAAGTGGGTAGCTCCCATCCAGAGTTTAATTGTGCCAAAGGGGTGCTCAACAGTTTGCTTGCGATGAAGCATCAATTCAGGTTCATTCTTTAGCTTTTGAAGCATTTCTTCTGTCAGAATCTCATGCACCCACCGCCTTATTCGCCTAGGGTCTTTTTTAGAGTTAGTGCACTGACTTCTTATTTTACAATCTCGACAAGCAATGTGATTGAAGTAAACATCAAGGTATTTACCTTGCTCAAATACCTGCATTCGATTTTGAAGTTCATTACCAGCGGGGCATAAGTAAATATCTTTATTTGCATCGTATTTGAAGAGTGAGCGGTTAAATATCCCTTTCTTTTCAGAGGACGATGTATCCGTCTTGGGCATGATTGGCTCTGCACCCAAATCGATAGTATCTTTTATATCGGGCTGACTGAAGTAACCTTTATCTGCTAATACCCTTATATCTTCCTTGCGCAATGCTTTTTGTGCGAGTTTTGTCATTGACGCAAGCTGGCCTCTATCTGGCACGTTGGTCACCTCATGCGCCACTATAAGGTGGTGCTTGGTATCAACCGCACTTTGCACGTTATAACTCACAACTCTTGTAAAACCTTGAGTTTTCATTAAACGTGAATCAGGATCAGTAGTGGATATTTGCTTGTCAGGATGAGCTTCAACTTGTTCTTTAATCTCGTGTAGTTTTTTTAACTGGCTGCGAAAGTCAGCTAGCCTATCTTTTGTGGCTTTAATTTTTGTGACGTTAGCTTGCTCTTTATCGGCTTCATCAAGTAATTCAAGGTAACGTTCAATATTCTTTTCGACTCGGTCGATGTGGAATTTAACTTTGCTTGGCGTAAAATTATTGCCTTTGTTGTTGCTAGCTTTAAACTTACTACCATCGATGGCAACAACTGGTTTCTCAAACATATTCAGACGACGGCAGACTTCAACAAACGTTTTGCACACATTTTTTATACCATCTCCGTTGTCTTTTCTAAAATCAGCAATCGTTTTAAAGTCGGGTGCCAACTTACCAAGTAGCCACATCAGTTCAATATTGCGTTGGCATTCGGTTTCTAATCGGCGGGATGATTGAATACGGTTGAGGTAACCATAAAGATACAGTTTTAATAATGTGGCTGGATGATACTTAGGGCGGCCTGTGGACTTTAAAGTTAACCCTTTAAACTCCAATTCAGCTAGATTTAGTTCCTCAATGAAAACATCAATCACTCTGACCGTATTATCTTCACTGACGTAGTCTTCCAACGATTCTGGAAATAACGTTGATTGGTCACGACTTTCACCGCTTATAAACTTTGACATACTGCCTCAACCCTCAACTGAATCAATAGTCTAATTATATAAATATCAGTATATTAAGTGAACTAAATGTATAGATTAATAGATCATAAGCAGAACATACTTAGACCAAAAGGTGATCAGAGTTTTCACACAGTCTGTGCCATAATCCGACCTTGAGACACATAGAGATTAAGACTGCAAAGATACGAAAGCGGAAGTTAGCTTTGGCCTGTTTAACGACAAATATTCCGACAAAGCAGTCATGACTATTAGTTTATTGTTAAATCTAATCTTTCTTTTCGTTCATCTACTCAATAACCCCACGCTAAACGTGACTTTAGCGTGGGGTTAGAGTTCACAGTAATTTTATCTGGATAGCTCTTTTATTTTTTTCTCTGAAAACCAGCGATATAAAACAGGTAAAACAAATAATGTTAACAGTGTTGCAGTTACCAAGCCGCCAACAATAACACTCGCTAATGGGCGCTGTATTTCTGCACCAACACCATTAGACATTAACATCGGTATCAAACCTAAAGCTGATGTTATAGCAGTCATAAGTACAGGTCTTAATCTTGAAGTAGCGCCTTCAAAAACGGCTTTAGATGCTTCTAGACCGTCTTTAATACGTTGGTTGATACTTTCTACCATAACGACCCCATTCAATACCGCTACACCAAATAAGGTAATAAAGCCAACGGAGCTTGGTACAGACAAGTATTGTCCAGATAAATATAAGGAGAAAACTCCGCCAATTACAGCAAGCGGCACGTTGACCAATATCAGCATAGCTTGACCAACAGAACCAAAGGCAAAGTAAAGTAGTAGTGCGATTAGTGCTAACGATAAAGGTACAACTATAGCTAACCTATTTTGAGCACGTTTTTGACTTTCGAACTGGCCGCCAATCGAAACAGAATAACCTGAAGGTAAGTCAACCTTTTCAGCAATTACCGTTCTGATATCGGCAACCACGCTTCCCATATCTCGATTTTGTACATTTGCTTGGATAACGACTCTTCGTTGTACATCATCGCGTCTAACTTGTGGTGGGCCTGACTCAAATGAGACTGAGGCTACGTCACCCAGCCGCACCCAAGCACCAGTAGGTGATTGAAGCCGAATATCAGCAATAGCTTCTTTGTTACTTCGGTACTCTTCCTCTATGCGAACGTAAATATCATAACGTTCATTACCATTGATTATTTGTCCGGCTTCAACACCACCAATACCATCACGCACAACCTCCATTATGTCACTCACAGACAATCCAAAGCGTGATAGTTCTTGCCTGTTAGGACTTATCACCAATTGCGCTTCACCAGCAATTTGCTCCAATGCAACATCCCTTGCACCTTCAATGTTTTTAATTGCTGTTTCTATTTCTTGACCTTTAGCCGCCAGTACCTCAAGTTCAGGCCCAAACAACTTTATCGCCAACTGAGCCTTAACACCAGATAGTAGCTCATCGACACGAGTCGCAATAGGTTGAGAAAAGTTGAGTAGCAACCCAGGGAATTCTTCTAAAGATCTCTCCATTTTTCCTTGAAGTTCATATCGATTAGATGCACTGGTCCACTCAGAAACAGGCTTCAACCCTATGTAAATTTCGATGTTATTCACAGGCTCTGGGTCTCCACCTATTTCTGCTCGACCAATTCGGCTTAATGCATAGGTTACTTCAGGGAAAGCCATTAGTTTTTCTTCTAGAATTGGTGCCACAGTGAGCGCGGTATCTAAACTGGAAGAAGGTGCAAGCGTTGCTCTTAAGTTTATCGTCCCTTCTTCTAACTCAGGTACAAATTCAGTACCAATTAATGGAACTAATGCAAAGGCAGAGAAAACTAATATAAGTGCGGCTGAAATGACTAATTTGGTGCGTTTTAGTGCGAATGTAAGCCCTTTTCTGTAGAGTTTGTCTAATGGCCTAAGAACAAAGCTTTCCCTCTCTTTTACACCTGACTTAAATAAATAAGTAGCTAAAGCGGGTACAACAAACAACGCAACCACAATAGCAGATATAACAGCTAAAATGATGCTTATTGCCATAGGTTGAAATAACTTTGCCTCAACACCTTCAAAGCTAAATAAAGGCGTAAATACGACTAAAATAATAGAAGCTGCAAAAAATACGGGACGAGCCACTTCTTTACCCGCATTTTGAAGACGTAACTTAATACCATGCTCATCTTGTTCTACATCATGTGGATCAGTATCAGCACTAGGCACTCTTTCTTTTACAGTTTTTAAATGGGTAGAGTCTGGTCTATTTAAATGCTTAAACATGTTTTCAACCATCACGACTGAACCATCAACTAGCATACCAATGGCTACGGCAATGCCACCCAATGACATAAGGTTTGCAGAAATGCCCCACCAAGCCATGATCATTAACGCGATACCAATTGAAATTGGAATAGATATTAGGACAAGGAAGGTTGCACGTATATTCATTAAAAATAGTGCTAATACAATACAGATGAAAATAAATGCTAGTAATAGTGCATCAACTACTGTATCAACGGCTTTTTCAATCAAATCAGCCTGATCATAAAATGGTTCAAAGCGAACACCTTTAGGCAATGCTTGATTAATCAATGGGATTCTTGCATTGATACCATCAATGGTGGCTTTAGTATTAGACCCCATGCGTTTTAAGACAATGCCAGAGACAACTTCACCTAAATTTTCGACTTTACCGTCTTCGGTTTTGCGCGTCATTGTGACAGCACCTTGACGAATTTCACTGCCCATTTCAACTTTAGCAATATCCGAAACCGTCACAACTGTCCCATCAACTGTTTTGACGGGAACTTGTTTGATATTACTAATACCAGCGTCACCACTTTCAAACCAACCTGCACCTCTAATAACAAGCTGCTCTTGCCCACGGTTCATATACCATCCGCCAACATTGGCATTGTTGTTATCTAGGGCACCAACAACGTCTTCTTGCGTTAGGTTATAAGAAAGAAGCTTAGATGGATCTACATTTACTTGGTACTGCCTAACAATACCTCCAAAGGAGAGTACATCAGTAACACCATCGACAGGCATAACGAGTAATTTTACTACCCAATCATTGAGACTCCTGAGTGCCATAGCATCATAGCCTGCATCTTTATCTGAAATAAGAAGGTACTGAAATACTTGGCCTAGCCCTGAGGTGTTTGGCCCCATTTCGGGTGTGCCGACACCTTCTGGTATCAGTTCTTTTGCGGCTTGAAGACGCTCAAATACAAGTTGTCTTGCAAAGTAAATGTCGGTGCCTTCTTTGAAAACAACCGTGACGCCAGACAAGCCTGTTTTAGAAATTGAGCGCACTTGTTCTACATCAGGTAAGGCATACATGACCGCTTCAATGGGGTACGTAATGAGTTGTTCAACTTCTTCAGCAGCTAGTCCTGGCGCTTCAGTATTTACAGCAACTTGAACATTAGTAACATCAGGAAAGGCATCTAAATTTAGTTTTGGTATAACCATAATTGCGCCGACAATTGTGGCAAACAGCGCAATCAAAATCAGGAGTCTATTATTAACAGACCAATCTATTATTTTATTAAACATAGTCTTGCTCCTTAGTGGTTATGCGGATCAAATCCGCCTTTAGCGATTTCAGAAGCAACAAAAAATGCGCCTTTGGTTACAATTCGCGTCCCACTATCAAGGCCAATGATTTCCCTAAAATCACCTAAGGCTCGGCCTAGTTCTACTTCTACAGCTTTAAATTCTCCAGGGTGGTCTTCGACAAATACGGTCCAATCACCATCTGCGCTGCGGATCAATGCTTCTTCTGGCACAGCCATCACTTTCTGCTTTGTGGCAAACTGAAAGTAAACTTTTACAAACATACCTGAATGAAGGTTATCATCAGCATTCTGTACCCCCAATCTAATAATTCTTGTACGAGTTACGGGATCAATTGTATGGGCTTCTTGGATAACTTTGGCATTGTAACTCTGGCCTTCTAATTTAAGTACCGCAGGAGAATCAATTGATAAATTTAGCTTTTTATTTGGAGAAACTTTTGCTTCAACCCATAGTTGTTTTTCATCAGCTAACAACATGACTGAATCCCCAGCATCAACACGTTGCCCTTGGATAAAGTCGTCTTGAAGCACGACACCTTCACGGTGCGCCGTTAATGCATATTGTCCAAATGCTTTAATGTCTTTGTTAGAAATACCATTTATTGCTTTTTCAGTTAACCCTAAAGCAATGAGCTTGCCATAGCTCGCATTGTATGTTGTTTCAGCTTGTAATAATCGACTTTCACTCACCGTCTTATTACCCAGCTTTTTTACACGTTGCCATTCGGTTGAAGCGATTAAATAGTCAGCTTGTGCTTGTGCCATTGCTTCACTAAATAATGTAACTAACTTCTGACCTATTTCTACATACTCGCCAAGCGCTGCATGGCGACTGATAATGACTGACTCTGTACGTGGTGATACCACATAACTTTTATAGCCATTAGCTTTTATTTCGCCAGGTGCATATACGGAGCTAAATTGATATTCAGGCTTAACACTTTCCACTTTAATGTTAGCAAGCGACATCTTCTTTGGATCAATAGTGATACCTTCTTCATGTCCTTCTTCTCCCTCTTTATTACCACCTTCATGGCCGTGCTCGTCATGGTCACCTTTATCTTCTTCATGTCCCTTTTCGTGTTCATGCTCATCTTGATGTTCTTTTTCTTCTTGTTTCGAAACGTTTGTGACAGAACCAGTTCCATCTGACGACTGTGCAAAAGCATCATGATTTGTAGTAAACCCAACTAACAGGCAGCTAATTACTACGGCTAAAAATTTTTTACTAATTACTGTATTCATTTTTGTAACCTATATTTTTAATAAATTTAAGATTTCGTTTTTCGCTACTGAAAAAACAAAGCGCTCAAATCTCAAATTTGGATAACTGACCCATACTTAAAATGAAGGATATTTCTGCAAGCTTGAATTGATTTTCCAAACGTATTCCTGCATGAAGCCCTTCCGCACGTTGATTTAATGCAAGTAAGTAGTCAGAAGTATTAATGTCACCAGCTTCCCAGCGCTTATTTAATAAGTTTTCGCTGCTATCTAATCTGCCTTTTGTCAGTTTTTGCCATTGCTCATAATATTTTTTACTGACAATAAGCGATTCATAATTAGCTTTTGCTTCAAATGACTGCTTTCGATAAACCGACCGAAAGTTAGCCTCTGCTGCAATTGCTTCTGAATAAGCGGCTTTAACAGTATCTGAATAGTTATTTCTGATATTTAAAGGCATTGAGAAAGTCACGCCAATCAAGTCTTCATCTCCACTTTTCCCTGCGTTAACTCCAATGGTTGGATTGGCTTTAGATTCCATAGTGGTTAGTTGAGCTTTAGATTGTTTTATCTTCCATTGCGCTCTAGCGAGTTTAACTTTTGGATGTTCCTCAACCCACTGAGAGTTAAATGAATAGTTTGTTGCTCCAAAAGTAAATGAAAACAAATTGGTAGTATTAGGCGTCCAATCAGGCAATAACTCCTGAACATTTACCTCTGCATTTTTCAAAGCAATTTGCGACTCAGATATTTCACTGAAAACTTGGGACAAGTTTAAATAAACCAGTTCAGCGTCAAGTGGCTCTAAAAGTCCTGCTTTTCGCTTATCTTCAATAATTCCAACGAGCGTTTGTAATTGATTTTCTCTTACTGAAAGTAACTGAGCCACCTTTTTTGCTGCTTGCCAATTAACTATTGCAGTTAAAGCGTTAGCCTTTTTAGAATCGAGTAGAGATAACAATTGTTGCTGGTTTGCATAAACACCAATTTCACCAATGCTTTTATTTGCTGATTGCTTATCCCAAAAATCAATCGTTTGACTGATACCAATAGAATAATTATCAAAATCACCCTCTTTTTCATAGCTTGCTTCAAGCTCTGGGTTATATACGGCTTTAGTTAAGCTCTTGGCTCTATGATTACTTGCATTAAGTAACTCTTTAGCCGCAACAACTTCGGGATCTTTATTTATTTGACTATCTAGCCATGAAATACTTTTCTGTTTGGCATAAGTGGCAACTGAAAAACTCACAGCCATACATAAAGACAGGACTAAACCTGCATTTTTTAAATATATATACATAAAAATTCTTAATTTTAAAATTAATAAACACGAAACCTTTATCCATTATTAAAGGATAAATAGGTCATTAAAAATTAATCTAATTAAGAAATAGGCGGACGAAGTATCGCTTCAAGAAAGGTACTTGTTTGATCAATTTGATAAGGCGTTTTATTGATAATGTTTAGTTTGCCCGTGGTATTTGAATTACTGACTAAAATCCAAGATAAGTGGCTGCCACTGCAATGTCCGCAGTGATGACAATCTTTTTCATTATGCTGCTCATCACCTACATTATCATTTGAGACATTTCGATCATCTGCATGATCATGTTGAATTTGAAGGTGCTCTATATCTATTTGGTGATTCTCAGGTGTTGCGGATACAACAGCAGTTAACGATTGCAAAACAATCGAAACGACTAATAGTATTTTTAACGCAACATTGAATTTCAAAATAAACACCTACTTAAATATGAAAAATTATAATATCAAAAAAAGGTTTTCTAAACTAGCCATGCGCATGTTTTTCATGCTCGTCACGGCAAGTTTCTTGAGGAAACTCAAACTCAATGGTTGTATGAGATAAATTATAAGAAGAAAGTTCCTTAGCCACTTGTTGTTTTAGCCTAATTAATTTATCAACCTCAAAGTTATGGGCTAACTCTAGGTGAGCAGTTAATACGTGACTTTCCCCGTCTAATGACCAAAAGTGCATATGATGAATCCCATTAATTTCAGGTATAGCCTTTATCGCTTTTTCAATATTATTCTGCACTTCTTCATCAGGTGTAGCTTGAAGAAATAGTGCCAATGTTGTTTTCAGGTTTTTCAAAACGTTAAACAATATAAACAGTGTAAAGCCTATAGAAAGCAAAGGATCTAATATTGGTAGATCTACAAAAAGCAGCACGATAGAAACAATTAGGACTGCAACCCAGCCAAGTACGTCTTCAAGCAAATGCCACGTAAGTACTTTTTCGTTCAGCGTTTTACCCGCTTTTAGTTTAAATACTGCATACCCATTAACAGCAACCCCAAGTAATGCAAGACCCAACATTCCTTCAGCCATTGGCATTTCAGGATTAGATAATCTTGGTATTGCTTCAAATAGCACCCAGACAGAACCAATAACTAATACAATACTGTTAATTAATGCGCCAAACAGGGTAAGACGACGATAGCCATAGCTAAATCTATCGGATGCTTCTTTATCCGAGAAACGACTCAGTATCCAAGCGAATCCTATAGATAAACTGTCACCCAGGTCATGTACAGCATCAGCCATAATAGCGGTACTGTTGGTTAGCCAACCACCAATAAATTCGATAATAGTAAATGAAACATTAAGGAAAAATGTCCAACCTATACGGTCGTCTTTTCCATGCGAATGGCTATGGCTATGATTGTGCATTTTCCACCTCAAGAACTTTTAAATTTCTTACATTGACTACGTTAAAATTGATAAAGTGACGGATCACTCGTTGATACATCCAACGTTTGATTCCTGATAAGTTAGTTCCTTTTTCGAGATAAAACTCATCAGGGGAATTATAAACACCAAAATCATCATGAATACCTTCTTTTTGTATATAGGTATCTTGACCACGCCAATCTGTATCTGGCGAAGAGAAACACTTTGTTGCAACACCATAACCACAAAATTCGTTTTTTATTTGACTAAATTTGTGCTGTAGTGAACTTAAATATTGTTCATCTAATATAAAGCCTTCTAAGTTTATCCAACGATCCTTGAAATAAACTTCAATCCAACTATGAATGATATATTTAGGTGCTAACCAAAATACATAAGTTGGAATAGCTCCTTTTTGTAATCGCTGCTCAATAGTAAAGCCGTGAAAACGACATTGAATACCTAATCCTCGTAACAAAGCCATCAGCAAGTTACCCTTGGTATTGCATTGTCCGTAACCATCGGCTAAAACACTGCTTGCTGAAATATCATCACTCTCATTGTAACCAAATAATATTTCATCTTTAACAAATTGGTAGGCTGCACCAATTTTGTTGAAGTCATCGAGTTCTTGCCAATTACGCTCAGAAATTAATGATTGAATTGTAGAGTGTTCAAAATTTACTATCTTGGTTTTTTCTAGATATTTGCTATTCATTGATGTTTCCTTACTTTGAACAACCAAAGGTTGATTGTTTATCTTCATTTGGTGTTTAACGTGTTTTCTCAGCAACAGCTAATTCTTGTTTAGCATCGCTTAGTATTCGGTAAGCGCCTCGAAGAATTAACATTGAAATGATGCTACCAATGACGATATCAGGCCAACGCTGTTTCAGCACCATAACGAGTATGCCTGCGATAACGACACCAAGATTTGCAATTACATCATTCGCTGAAAATATCCAGCTAGCTCTCATATGTACTTCATCGTTGTTGTGCTTTCGAATAAGGATGAGACAAATCACATTTGCAACTAAAGCAACCATGCCTACGCCAATCATAAACCAAGAGTGAGGCTCACTTTCACCATACAGCCTTCTAGCAATATCCATTAGAATTAGCACGCCTAACCCCAGTTGGAAATAGCCACTCACTAAAGCAGCATTAGCCTTATGTTGGATTGACTTTCCCACCGCGTATAGTGCAATTGCATAGACGATTGCATCCGCTAGCATGTCTAACGAATCTGCAATTAAAGCCGTTGATTCTGATAACCAACCAAAGCCAATTTCAAAAACAAACATCGAGGCATTGATAGCCAGAAGCCAATAAAGCACCGTTTTTTGCTGGTTATCTTTTAGCTCAACTTCACACCCACAATCGCTCATTTTCATCTCCGATTAACTTGTATGCTCTAACTATAAATCCTATAGTGACTATAGGGTCAAGTTTATTTGGAAATTTTATGAAAATTGGTGAGTTATCGAAAACATCGGGGTATTCAGTACAAACCATCCGATATTATGAAAAGGAGGGCTTGCTGTCAGATCCTGATCGCACTGAAGGGAATTTCAGGTTGTATTCTAATAAGGCATTTAAAGAGCTAGAGTTCGTAAAGCATTGTCGAAGTTTAGATATTCCGCTTAATGATATTAAGCGACTCATTGAATTAAAAAACAAGCCAGAGGAGAGTTGCTCTAGTGTAAATGCATTAATTGATCGGCAACTAACTTTAGTTAATCAACGAATGAAGGAATTGAATGCACTCAAAAAAGAGTTAAAACTAATGGCAAGCTCTTGCGGGTCTGACGGTACAATTGAAGTCTGTGGCATTATCAAGTCATTAGATAGTTGAACTAAATATAACTTTAGATTAGTAGTATTCACAAAGGCAATAATGAAAACCATTGGCAAATTAGCACAATCATTAAATTTAAATGTAGAAACCATTCGTTTTTATGAACGAGAAGGACTGATTACACAACCTGAAAAACCAATATCTGGTTATAGACAATATGACGAATCAATAGCAGGACAACTTAGGTTTATCACAAAAGCCAAAGCGCTCGGCTTTACGTTAAGAGAAATAAAATCGCTAATGTCTATGGACAGCAACTGCGCTCAAGTTGAGCTATTAAACCGACAAAAGTTAGCAATCATTCGAGACAAAATTAATGACCTTCAACGTTTAGAGAAAGTAATTGTGGGTATGACAAATACCTGTATGCAAAACGAAGATCCAACACATTGCCCCATAATTGACTCATTAAAATGATTGACTCCGTACTTGTATACGGAGTTTAGAATGATGGTAATATCAACCAATAGACTTTCAAATGATAAATAAAATATTAGACAGAGTAGGCTCTAGTGGCGTTTGGCTAGCGGCACGGCCTGCCTCCCTGCATTAAGGTCACTTGCATCGGCATTAGGACTAGGCTTCTTCTCTCACTTCGAAGGAATAGCTGTAAATACGCTTTTACCTATTTTTGCATCTTTGGAACTATTGGTAAACTTATACAACTGGCACAAAAATAAAAACCATACCAGAGCTGTCTTCAGCATTCTAGGGCCTGTAGCAGTGCTATTAACGCTTTATCCTCTTTGGCTATATGATTGGAGCACATACCTATTTTACTTTGGTATTTGCTTAATGGTCGTTATGTCGGTTTTGGATATCGTAAAACCAGTAAGGGAGCAAACATGCAACGTATGGCTAATTGCCGTCGTTGAAACGATTAACGGTCAATGTCTGCTTTTCGCTCTAAGCAGACTAACCGTCTTTATACCAAAAGAGATTTTGATGACTAAAGCTCAGAAGGCTGAAATATAAATACTCTCTTTCGGAGTTTTTCAAATTAGTTGTTGCATAAGCTGTACTAGCTCTTTACTTATACTCAATTTTGTTAATAAACCACTCTTTTATCCCTACTGGCGTTTTAACTTGAAAATCATCATCAACTTCCTTTTTTAGCATCGCTCTGGCCATAGGAGAGTCAATAGAAATGTAATCGTTACGACCATAGATCTCATCAGGGCCAACTATGCGAAAAGCTTTTGTTTCACCATTATCATTTTCAACCTCTACCCATGCCCCAAAGAAAACCTTGCCGACTTGTTGAGGAGAGTAGTCAATAACTTTGACTGCTTCGATGCGCTTTCTAAGGAACCTAATTCGAGAATCTATCTGTCTAAGTAATCTTTTATTTTCTTTATAATCGGCATTATCTGAACGATCGCCAAGGCTAGCAGCCCAAGCTACTTTTTTTGTTATTTCAGGTCTGTAGTCGCGCCAAAGGTAATTAAGCTCTTTATTTAGCTTGTCTAATCCTTCACGCGTTATTAGATTGGTATACAATTAGTTTGCCCCATCCCAATATTACAAATACTGCAATGCTTTTTTAACAGCATCTAAAGTTGCAACCGGGAGAAAGTTATCTTTATCATTACTTGATAATATACTACCGTTTGGCCCCACTTCCAAACCTGCTCGGCGCATAAACTCTTTAGATATGAGGTATTCAAGATCTTCTACTTCTAAGTCAGTCTATTTTGAGTTTGGTGACGAAGACTACCCACCTTCATAAAATTCTATGACTGGACCAATCGGTACTATATCTCCTTTGCTAGTTTTTCAGCTGCTAATGCTTGAGAGTAGAAAATGTTATCTTGAAGCCTAACTATAGGGTCTTTTAATTTTTCTATCCAAATGAAGCTTTCCTTTATTGAAACTACAAAGATTATAATAACCAGACAGCAAATTAAATTTTAGCGTGTGTTATAGATATTACGGCTATAAAAAATCTAAAGCTTTTTTTATAGCGTCAAGGGTAGCCGCTTTAAAAACAGCATGCTTATTTTCATCAATAAGCTCCCCATAATCCGTTGGCGTTAATTTCCATTTGCTTTGAAAGCTATTTGATAATAAATATTCTAATGCTCTGCGCTCTTGATTCGATAGTTTATGCTCAGAACCAAGCCCAGTAGACTTGTAGTCATAAATATCAATTTGAAGGTTTGGTGGAATAATTTCTTGTAGCTTTTTTCGAGTCGCAATTAGCTCGGAAGCTTGAATTTTTGCTAGTAATCGATGCTTTGGATTGTTTATTTCATCTATCCAGTCTAACCCTTGATGCTTTTGCTTACCAAGATCTTTTACTGGGCTGTTCTCTGCAAATGATGCAATAAGTGCTCTATACTTTTCACCCGATTTATTACGAATACTTTGTGCTTTTGGAACCCCTCGTTGAGTGCCTAACTTTGATATTGTAGAAATAGAATAGTCATCAACACCTCTTTTTCTTTGCTCCATACAAACCCTATAGATTGCTTCGAGGGTTTCACTAATCTTAGTAGAGCAACCTTTTTGTAATTCAGTTAGTAGATCTTCAGGTGACATACTCATAACTCACTATTAATTAACGTATTATTTTTATTAATAAATTCGATTTCAGACTTTGAAATCTGTTCATCACCAAGAAGGTCGGAGAGCTTAATATCACAATTAATTACACGACTAACTTTTGACCATGTTTTTAAACGAGACTTTAAAAGGCGCGCTAATTGATTTCCAGCGTGCAATTGTTGCTCTTCTGTGAGTAAGAATAAGCCGGGAGATATTTCATTGAATACAGCCATTTTATCCAACTGTTGAGATCTTGGAATTATGGCATGCGATGCATTGGCCGACTCATAAATCGTTGCATTCTCACAAACCTCTTGAAGTTGCTCAAATGAAGATGTCTCTTCTAAAGATATTTCTATTTCTGAATCACTCATTTTAACGAGGGACAAGCTGTCTTTTTGATTAGCTATTGATTGTGTCATTTTAATTAGCTTGTAGGACGACTGTAAGTCACATAAGAGCATATCCATTTTTTTTGCTGCACTTTCATATTCTGACTCAGTTTTTCTTATTTTTAACTCAAGAATTTTACGCTCTGATAAGTCAATTTTTTCATTTTTTAAATTAGCTACGTATTCTCGGCGATCTAATTCGTCTAAACTTTTCTCAAGCATAGTAATTTTACTTTGTAACTTTGTGCATTGAGATGACTGGGTGTTAGAGTGAAATAATATTTCGTTAGTGATGGATAGCAACCCACCAATAAATGCGGGGCCTGTAATAAAATGACGACAGCGAAGACAATTTTGCGTCCCTAGATAACCAGATGGAGCCGGTACACGTAATGATGTACCACTACCATTAAGTTCTCCGCCATCTTCACAGCGAGTTGCGGCATATGGGCAGATACCATAATCCCTGAAAATGAAGTTCCCTGCTGGAATAGAGTTTGTTAATGAATTTAGTAACTCTTCATTATTTGATACCAATTCATTTTTTACTTTCTCTATTTTATTTTGTTCAATTAAACTCTGAGTAGCGTCAACCCTCGTTTTTAATGCTTCTTTCTCGCCCTGCTCTAATCGCTTTCTAATATCGCCTTGCGTAATTTTGCAGTAATAAATAGACATTACAATTGATGAGTGCCCCACAACTTTCATAACTATTTCAATAGGCATCCCCATTTCCATTATATAAGCCGTTATAAGGCTCACACGCATTGAGTGAGGGGTATACTTAGACTTATACTGATTTAACGTTGCTTCCTTCCCTGATAGCGTTGCAAGCTCTAAATTTGATGGTTGAACATTATAAAGTGCGGCAGCTAACCTTGGTGTTAGGGAATTACCAACACTTTGTGGCTCAATATCCTGATACGCCCTAAATAAAAAACAATTTATTCCTTTAGCCTTAAGTTGCAACTCATTTAAATTTGTTCTTTTACAACTAGACCAGTTCGTAGGGTTATCTATAGGATTATATTTTTGCTGCCACTTACGAAGTTTTACTAACCAATAAATAAGGTCTTCAGGTATCCAAGGTATTGAATAACCTTGACCATTATTACTTGTTTTGTTTGTAGTGATAAACATCCCTGCGTTTTCGTCAGGCATTCTTTTAATAAACGCTTGGTTTTTTGTTAACCCCGAAAAAATAGATTTATTTTTTTCCCAAATTATTTTTCCATTTTGATCAACATTAGCTATTACATCATCTGCTTCACCTGAATCATTATATGCAATCTGACGACCCCGCAATGGAACTTTTGTTAAAGTGAACGTATGCAACCAATTTATTGGAGACCACATATAAAGCTGATCTCCAATCTTTTTTATCACGCAATCAGGGTCACTTCGATCTACTTCCTTCGATGATACTTTCAGCCAATCAGCATCAAATTTTTGCAAATGCTTTAGGTCTTTAAAAGTTTTTGCATTAGCTGGAATTATCCACTCTTGGGCCTTTTTAACAAAGTAATACTGCAAGCAAGGTTTAGTTGACTCAGCGCGTTGCGGAGACATCACACTTGCTGAATTTGATAGCAGCGATAAAGGATTTCTAGCATCCATTACACGAATGATCTCTCCAGTCTCCTCATCTTCACTAGTTAGATCGTTGGTAATTACAAAGTCTAAAAATTCATTCACTGCAATTATCAAGTTACGCCGCATATTATCGGTATTCAACTTTTCTAATTCTTGCTTTAAGGGTCTAATATTAACCTTTTGCTTTGTAAGAAATGCTTCTGGAGTTAAGCTTTTATCGTGTTTTTCTATATAAATTCGAACGAATCGACAAAGCAAAGAGTTTTTAGAACCTCCGCCTAATGCTTGGGTCATAAATTCTTCTATTTTTACAGCCCAAGCTATATATGGTTTTGCAATAAATTTTAAATTGTAAGGCTCTTTTTTACCTAAAAATTTAAACCAATTTTCCCATTCACTTTCCCATACCCCCTGTGGGTCATTTGGTATTTGAGGGTCATCTTGCTTTTTAACAAATGCCCTGTATTCCTTTTGTGATTTGAGAGCTAATGGCTTAATAATACTCTTTAACTTTTTATAGGAATAAAAATCAGGGACATCAAATGTATCTTTATAGCTCACCCACTCATCCTTAAAAACCCTCTCTGGATGTGCAATTAGGCCTGGTATGCTTTTGTAATTTTCTAAATGTAATCTTGAGTTAGTAATACCGTTTTTTTTGCATATTGCTTTGTATTCACCCAATGTTTTTATTGATACAGGTATATTTAATGGAAGGCTCGAGTCACCTTTAAGTTTGCTCATTTAATCTCTCTCATCTTACTACGAATATCTTCTGAGGTTGGTTGTATATATACCAAGCAGGATAGAGAGCTCTTATGATGCATTGCTTTTTGAATTTCAACTTGGCTTAAACCAAGTTGTCGTGCGCGATAACCATATGCATGCCTGTGTCCATGCTCTGTAGTTCCAAGCTCTTTTTGAACTTCCAACCCAATTTTTTTTACTGCTCTTTTATGAATTCGCTGAAAGTTTTTTATCGTTTCAGGCGCTCCTGTGGAGTTGGTAAATGCAAATGGGTGAGTGTCTGTTTTTGCCGGCTCTACCCGTTGATATTTAAGATAGTTAACCCAAGATATTAAAAATTCTTTTGCTTTTTCAGGCGGGTTAAATATCACTTCAAAATAGCCGTCTTTATTTGTGAGTAAAGGTGACTTCCAACCCGCATATAGTCTTTCTGATAATCGGTATGTATTTCTTGGTTTATAGAAAGTGCTTTCGAGTAAGTATTCTCGCCTATTTGCAAAACTACTGTCAGGTGAGCGGCCTATTTCTGGATGATAGACCCTAACTAATGCTTCATCTCGATATATTGGGTGTAAAGTTATATCTGAAACATAAAGGTGAAATAGCTCACTTTTACGTAATCCACCATAATTTAATAACATGGTCATAGCTTGAGATTTATAGTCTGGTGTTGAGCCTTTTACCATTCCAATATAAAGAAGCTTTTCAAAGTGCTCATCGGGGAATTTCATCGCTTTTTCATTATTTATTTTAGGCTCTAATAACCGATCAATGAATCTTACTCTCTTCGCATTAAAGGCAGCGTCATTTTGATTAGATAAATGATTTAGGAACACATTTGCGTGCTTATGATAATATGCACACCAATTTAATCTCTCTTCATAACTGGTTGCTTTTCTGAAGGGGTTTATCCTTGATGAGTCAAACCCTTCCTGTAAAGCTAAAAAATCAGAGTAATGCGTTATATGAAATAATATATTATTTGCATCTCTAGGCTTTCTTGCCTTCCAATACAATCCAAGTTCGTCATCCATTTTATCGTAATCGATTGT
This sequence comes from Pseudoalteromonas sp. 5Ae-yellow, assembly GCF_014077565.1. Taxonomy (NCBI): domain Bacteria; kingdom Pseudomonadati; phylum Pseudomonadota; class Gammaproteobacteria; order Alteromonadales; family Pseudoalteromonadaceae; genus Pseudoalteromonas; species Pseudoalteromonas sp. 5Ae-yellow. The sequence goes on along the minus strand of NZ_JACGWD010000027.1, from coordinate 13,394 downwards.
TCCTACTAATAGTGCTTTAGTAAAACCTTTTAATAATAAAGTTGAGTTTTCAAAGTTTGGTACGACATCAATATATGTGAGTAGGAGCTTTAAAGAAAATATAGAGCGCTCTTTCCATGACTCACTTTTAGAGCTGTACCAAGCAAGATATCTTATATGTGATATCACGACACCTTTCTCTGTATAAAGAGCTGGTAACTCACAAATACTACCAGCCTCTTTATCATGATACTTTACGTTTATTTTTTGGATGTATGCCATACTTTTTATTATATAGTATATTTACTTTTCCTTAATACTAACTCTTTTCTATCATCTAACAAGTATTAAAGTAGTGATTTTAGTATATATTTGGGTGGGGTTATAATATCAGTATAACAAGCGATTGCTGCGCCAAATTGACCGCCGGGTACGCTACTTACGCAAACGCATACCTGATTTAAAAATTATTGACTACTCTCCCGTGCAAGATGGAAAAGTATTTTTTGGTGCATGGGTTGAAATTGAAAACGAAGAAGGTGAAGTTAAAAAGTTCAGAATTGTAGGTCCTGATGAAATTTACGACCGTAAAGATTACATATCAATAGACTCACCTATGGCGCGTGCGTTGATTAAAAAACAAGTAGATGATGAATTTGAAGTGACCACTCCTCAGGGAAAAAAGCAGTGGTATGTAAACAGTATCGATTACCAAAAAAAGAAATAAAAAGTTTTGATTCAGATCATGTTAACTTTTGATTGTGTAAATTAAAACAATAAGCTATAACTGAATTATTCAAGTTGATTTGTTTAATTTGAAAGCAGTTAATTAAGGTCGTGATTATGTCAAACATAGTACAGCGCATATTTAGTAATGCCGTATTGTTTGCACTTTTAATGAGTGTAAGTTTGACGCTGCATGCCAGCAACACTGACGTAAACCTTGATAACGCTAAACTATCTAATCACTTTATTACTTGTGATATTCCTGACCAAGCAAACCTCGATTTTGACGTAGACTCTCACGTTAACACTATTACCTTTAGGTCGCCTCAACCACTTCCTAATGTCGTAGATTCTTTTTATAAGAGCACTAATCTAAACAGACCTTTTAGCACTGCATACCAACGCGGACCACCTAGCTATTTAATTTAATTCATTATTTTACAACTTAATTAAATTTTATAACTACTAAGGTGACTACTATGTCTAACTTTAAAGAATTACGTACTCAAAATGTTTCTCACGGCGTTATTGCAAGCACATTTGCAGATGACCAACCATTGATTGATTTATCATCTCCAGCACTAAAAATGGTAAATAACTTTACTCAAAAAACGCCCATTCGTGCAGAGCATACAACAACGATTACAGATGCACTTAAACAAGTTAGTGCACAACAATCTGATTTTGTTTTAGTAACCGACGAGAACCAAAAATTGATTGGTCTTGTTTCTAGCGCCGATTTACAAAGCTCTAAAATTACTATTATTGCAGAGCGTTTAAATACCCCACGAAGTGAAGTAAGCTTGCGCGATATTATGACGCCAATTAGCCGACTTACAGGTGTAAGCATGCAAAGTTTAAGCTATGCATGTATTGGTGATGCGCTGCAAACAATGGAGCATCAAGGTGTAATGTTTTTATTAGTAACAACAGCAAGTAGCGAAATTTGTGGTTTAATTTCAGCTCGCCAAATAGCTAAAACATTACATATTCCACTACATATTAGCCCTATTGCTCACTCTTTCAGTGAAGTATTAGAAAACATTGAGCATCCTCACTAGGGCGCTCTTTTAGTTGAATTGATTTACTCCCCTCCCAACCATCTTAAAGCAAGTGAAATAGCTTGCTTTAAGAGCTTTTTATTACTACCTCCTGTGATATTATTCAAGCAATTAACGGCGCCAGTAACACGCTTCTGGTCTTATTTTATTGTATAAAAAGGTTTTTGCATGAGCGATATCTCTGCACGTTTAGCCGGTGAGTTAAACGCACAGCAGCAACAGGTTGTTGCAGCTACAAAATTACTTGATGAAGGCGCAACTGTTCCTTTTATTGCCCGCTACAGAAAAGAAGTTACCGGTGGCCTAGACGACACCCAATTACGCCTTTTAGAGCAGCGTTTATCGTATTTACGTGAACTAGAAGAGCGCCGTAGTTTTATTTTATCGACCATCGAATCGCAAAATAAATTAACGCCAGAGCTAAGTGCCGATATAACCAATGCACAAAGTAAAACTGAACTTGAAGATTTATACCTACCTTATAAAGCTAAGCGCCGTACTAAAGGCCAAATAGCAATTGAAGCTGGTTTAGAGCCACTTGCAGATGCACTATTTAAAGATGCTAACCTTGACCCAGAGCAACAAGCAGAGCAGTTTGTAAATGCTGAAAAAGGCTTTGCAGATACAAAAGCTGTACTCGAAGGCGCTAAATTTATCTTGATGGAGCGCTTTGCTGAAGACGCAAAATTACTTGCTAAATTTAGAAGTCACATAAGCCAAAACGGCGCAATTGAAAGCACTGTAATTAAAGGCCAAGAGCAAGCGGGTGCAAAATACCGTGACTACTTTGAGCATCAAGAACTTCTCAAAAAAGTACCTTCTCACCGCGCGCTTGCTATGCTTAGAGCCCGAAATGAAGGTGTACTTCAGTTAAATGTTAATCCAGAGCCTAGCGCTGAAAATTCAGCGCAACTATGTGCCAACATGATTGCTGACCATTACCGTTTAGATATTAAATATAAAGCGGCAAGTCCTTGGTTATTAAACGTTGTGCAATGGGCGTGGAAAATTAAGTTAGGATTACACCTAGAGAATGAATTTTTTGCAGCAATGCGCGAAAAAGCAGAAGCTGGTGCAATCGACGTATTTGCTAAAAACTTAAAAGATTTATTAATGGCAGCACCTGCAGGCCCCCGTACTACTTTAGGTCTTGATCCAGGCCTTCGTACTGGCTGTAAGATTGCCGTTGTTGATAGCACAGGTAAATTACTAGCTACACAAACTATTTTCCCTCATGCACCACAAAATCATTGGGATAAATCAGTGCGTACGTTAGAGCAACTTTGTCGTCAGCATAAAGTTGAGCTAATTGCGATTGGTAACGGTACTGCATCACGCGAATCAGATAAGTTGGTTGCTGAGCTTATGAAAGCAAACAGCGAACTTAAGCTTAGTAAAATTATGGTTAGCGAAGCGGGTGCATCGGTTTACTCAGCTTCTGAATTTGCAGCTAATGAATTCCCAGATTTAGATGTTTCTATACGAGGGGCTGTCTCTATTGCGCGCCGCCTTCAAGATCCTCTTGCTGAACTTGTTAAAATTGAGCCAAAATCAATTGGCGTTGGCCAATACCAACACGATGTATCGCAAAGCCAATTAGGCCAAAGCCTTATTTCAGTAGTTGAAGACTGTGTAAACTCAGTAGGCGTAGATTTAAACATGGCATCGGTACCGCTACTTACACGCGTATCTGGTTTAAACAAAACATTAGCGCAAAATATCGTTAATTATCGCGATGCTAACGGCACATTTACTAAACGTAGTGAGCTTAAAAAGGTTGAGCGTTTAGGGCCAAAAGCATTTGAACAAGCGGCTGGTTTTTTACGTATTAACAATGGTAGCGATCCTCTAGATAACTCATCAGTTCACCCTGAAGCTTATCCTGTTGTTAAACGTATTTGTGAACGCAATAGCGTCGATGTCAGTAACCTAATTGGTAACAGCGACTTTTTAACTAAACTTGCTGCTAACGATTACACTGACGAAAAATTTGGCTTACCAACCGTTACCGACATTATTACTGAGCTTGATAAACCAGGTCGAGATCCTCGCCCTGAATTTAAAACAGCTGAGTTTAAAGCCGGTGTTGAAAAAATTAGTGACCTAAAACCAGGTATGATTTTAGAAGGCGTGGTTTCAAACGTTGCTAATTTTGGTGCGTTTGTTGATGTAGGTGTTCACCAAGATGGTCTAGTGCATATTTCAGCAATCACGAATAAATTTATATCAGATCCGCGTGAAGTTGTTAAAGCTGGTGATATTGTAAAGGTTAAAGTTGTTGAAGTAGACGCTGCACGTAAACGCATAAGCTTTACTATGCGCTTAGATGACGATATTGACACAAGTAATAAGTCAGCAGCTCCAGCTACGCAAAAGCCACAAGCACGTGCTAATAATTCGCAACCTCGCGCTGCAAAGCCTAAACGTGACAACGGTAATGCGTTAATGGGCAATGCATTTGCCGATGCGTTCGCTAATGCTAAAGTAAAAAAATAATACTTGTACAACTAAGCTAAAACGAAAAAAACCGCGTAAGCGGTTTTTTTGTGGTTATGTTTTGCTAAATTATTAACTTAACGCTGAAAAACTACTTTGGCTCGCTGGCGATGTAGCCATTTGATAAAAGTTAGCAATACGCCCCGCCCGTGCTTCAACATCGGCATCACGTGTTTGCTCGTCACTTTTAGCTGTTTTTGTATCGCTGCTTTCATCGCTAGAGAATGACGCTTCAAGTTTACTTTTTGCGCCTTCGTCGTCTTCTTTTTCAGGTTGTGCAAGCTCAGCTTGAGCCGCTGCTAGCTTTTGCGTAGCATCTGCATCAATAGAGCGATCAGCTCCCGAAGGCTCTGCAGGCGCTAATGCGGCAGCGCGTACCGTTTGCATTTTGTCTATAGTCGCTTGCGGGTCACCCGGAATTTCTGATACATCTATTTGTACTTCTCCGCCAACTGCGTAGTTAGTACCATCTGGGCCACGTTGATACTCATAACTTGGCGAGCCAGCATATTGCCCGCCTACAGAAGCGTGTGCTTGTTCGTGTATTCGTACTTCAGTATCCCGTGCTTTTAGTTCTGTAATTTGTTGTTGTTCTTGTTCTAATTGCAGCTCTTCTTGCTCAGATTCTTTTTTCTCAATTGCTTCACTTTCTTGCTCAGTGCCCTCAGGGTTTTCTGAGTTTCCATCGCGCTGCTGAACTGACTTTTCGCCTGCTATTTTTCCCGTTGCGCTATACGTCGCACCATCGCTACTACCTGGCAATTTTGCTTTTTCAGCATCACTTTGCGCTTTGGTTTCTGTGTTGCTTGCGCTACTAGATGCGGGAGCCGGAATAACTTCGCGTAGTTGGTTGTCACGCCGTGCGGTTTCCGTATAAACATTTGCGGTGTTTATATTAATAGACGGAAATGGCGTGACAATATTCATAATACTAAACTTTAATATCGATTAACGTGCCAAGTAAATCATCGGCCGTTTGAATTGATTGCGTATTTGCCTTGGCATTAAACTCTTCAACTTTTAAGTTAACAAGCGCTTCATCAACACGAGCTGGTTGTGCTACTGGTGCAGTAATCGCTTCTTCAGGGCGTGCTGCCGTAAGCTGACGTTGCTGCGCTAATTGCGCGTCATCTTGTTGTTCTATACTGGCACGGTTAATCTCAGCACTGGCTTTTTCAATACCTTGGCTAGCTCGGTTAAACCCTTCTATACCACTATTAAATACTGATCCGATTGGCATATTAAAACCTCCACCAAATAAACATTGTTTAATTATCGCTCAGGTTCTGCTCAAAATAAAGCTTTAAACAGCGCTATTCTTAGCTCTATTTTAAAGCATTGATTTAACGACAGATAAAAACTCACTTTTATGAGAAATAAATGGTGCATGGGACGCTTTATCTAGTACTTCATATTCAAACTCAGTATTTAGTGCTGACATTTTGCTAATAGCTTTATAAGGTACTAAAGCATCAAGGCGGCCGAATACTCCTCTAATAGGGACTAGGCAATGAGCAAATAAGTCACGTAAATCGTCGTTTTGTAAAATATCTAAACCAGCACTCAGGGCATCGCTTTGGGGTGCGCTGTACTGATTTAGCAATTGTTTAAGTTGCTTTATATCATCACGCGCCGACTCGCTACCCATTGCTTGAATAGCTAAAAAGCGCTCTATTATTTTTTCTCTGTGATTAACTAATTGTTCTTTAAATTGGGTAAGTACTTTTGCTTTTATTCCGGGCCAATTGTCACATTCTGCAAAAAAAGGGGTGGAAGCAATTAAAATTACTTTTGACACTTTTTCGGGCCAATGCTTTGCAATATACAGTGCAAATAAACCACCTAACGACCATCCCATTAAAATAGATTTAGGTTTTAACTGCCCACTTAAAATTACTGCTGCATCATGTAAAGTATAAGGGCTTGGGCAAACAAGGCTATTACCAAATCCCGGTAGGTCAAGGCTACGTACATTTCCTGAATATAAAAACTCAAGTTCTGGCTGTACTAACTGCCATACGCCCTGATTCATTCCCCAACCATGTAATAACACTAACTCATTTTGCATATTTGCCTAAACTTTACCAAACTTAGGCTCATCATAACGTTTAGAAAGGCGATTGCAATGCAAGGAGCGAGTCTGTGAAACAAGCCGTTTTAAATTGGTTATTTCCCTCTTATTGCGTGCAGTGTCAAAACTCGATTACGACCTCTTTAGGGCTATGTGATTATTGCCTTGAAGATTTACCATTGTTTGATTTTAGTAAGCATACGAGTTTATTGCATCGACCTGATATTATTGAGATGTTTCCTAATTGCGAGTTTGATAAATTATTTGCATGCGCTTTTTATCAACCTCCCTTTGAGCATTGGCTTAAAAGGCTAAAATTTAATAATCAAATTCATTATAAAAAGGCATTGCAGCAAATTATACAAAAACAGTTAACGCAGTTTTTTGAGCAAAGCCCTAACTTGCCAGATACCTTTATTATTTTACCTCTTCATAAAAGCCGCTTTATTACTCGCGGATTTAATCAGGTAAGCCAAGTATGGCAACCCTGTTTAGCTAATTACGCCCCACTAAGTAATGTTCTTATTCGCGATAAAAAAACACAAGCTCAGTCGGAGCTATCCAAAGCAAAGCGTATAAGAAACTTAAAAAATGCCTTTATTTGTACACAAGACATGGCAGGTAAAACAGTCGCTATTGTTGATGATGTGATGACGACAGGGGCAACATTAAACGCAGCTACTAGTGCACTAAAACAAGCAGGCGCTAAACAAGTGTGGGCTTTTACAACTTGCTTAACGCCTATTTAATTATTAAAAAGTATTAAACCAATCCGCAATAATACTTAATCATTTTGTTGGGCTAAACGTACCGCTACCGGCGTTAAAAAATTCTCATTTACGACTGCATGGATGCAGAAGGTAGAGCAATGCAGGAGCAATTGCCGAGACCAACTAAATAGCGAACTTTTTGCCTAGCTATCAACACGTTGTTCCATCCTCAAAGTAGATCACTTAATTATGCAAATTGGTATTATTCGCCATTTGCACGAAACGTATGACCAAAAAATAAAGCATTGCTTAGTAGTCGACTAGTCCCATACCAGTAACCTCTAAATACAGGGTCGTCGGTCATGCCGATTACTGTACCTCGTCCGTACGAGTGTGCAATTAAGCCCGCACCACCAGCAACTTGTTCAACATTAACAGCATCGGTAAAGCCTGCCAATAATGGATTTTTAGTGTAGGTAAGCACATTTACGAACGGCGCACCGGAAGCTTCTAGCAACCAAGTACTGTTTTTGAATACAGGCAATGTATTGCGCTTAAGTGAAAATGTAAGCGGGTGAGTTAAATCTACATTAGTATTAAAAATAGCTCCTGCAATGCGTTGACGTCCTGCTAAATGGTCCTTATCGCCATAACTTAAACCTGTCGTTTTAAATGCACTCGCTACATCTTGTCTTGATAGATAGCTTGCTTTGAGTAATTGCTGATCAGCTAAAAATTTAGCGCCGCCTTTGTGACCCCAAATAACGCCGCCTTTTCTTACCCAGCTTTTTATAGCCACTTTGTCGGTATCAGATAAGCTGTTGTAGTTACCATGAGCAAGTACTATATGGCTGTAATTACTGAGTTCAATAGAGTTTAAACGCTCCATTTCAACAATTGTTGGCGCAACACCTACAAAGCGATCGAGGTAATACCATACTTCCCCAGCTTCGTACTGGCTTACGCCTTTACCACCTACCAATAATACTTTCGGCTCGCTAACAACCGCCATTGTACGAGACCCTAAATCGGCTCCTTTGCTTGTAAGACCTGAGTTAATAGGCTTGATTGCAATTCCAAACTCGTTTTGTGCTTTATTTAATATTCCAACCCAATCATTATTCGTTTGTAAGCCTGCTGGCACAATAATACTACCAGCATCAAAGCTTACTTCACTTGAGTTTGATTTGGCTGTTAATGGGCTTAGCGCTACACGCGCTTTAATACCTTGCTTTAACAGTCTGTTTAGCATTTTAGGTGCTAGGTAATCATCCCACGAAAAGCCAAACGCATAGCCTTGCTCAAGTGAAGCAAAAGAAGGTTTTACCGCTTTTTGCCACGGTGTACTTGCAACCTCTAAACCCCAACTGCTTTTTACTTTTGCAAAAGGTAAGTTGAACGCATGCGCTAAAGTCCAGCCAGATACATCATAAAAGGTGTTATCAGCAAAGTTTTTTTGCTCGCTAAAAATAGCTTTTATTAGGCGGTACTGTGGCTGGGCTAAGGGCACAAAGTAGCTATTGGTTGTATAGTTATTGCCATTTGCCTTGAGTGATTTAGTAAGCGAAAAAGCATCTATTTGATGCTGTTTTAACAACCCTAAAAAATCTTTAATACGAGTGTTGTCATCCGCGCCCTCAATTACATAACCTTCAAAGCTTTCATCACTGGCTAAATCAGTAGCTTGATTATAAAACTTAGCTTGGTAATCAAGTAATGCTTGGCGGTTATCAACAGCGGCTTTAAAGGTAGATAAACTCGTTAATAGTTGATTTTTAATAGTGAAAGGAAAGCTCAAAGGTCCATTTATGGTGTCTTGGATATGCCCGCGAGAACTTGCTTGCTCAAATAAAATGCCTATGCCGCCATTTACATCGGGATAGGTTGAACCTTTACCGTAATAGAAGTCGTCAAAGCTTTCTTCAGTAAAGTACAGTGCGTTGTTTTCATCTAACGTTTTTGCGTGATAGTTAGCAATCGCTTTAGTTAACGTTACATTTTCATCCGGTGTTATAGGATGCTTACGACTAGGAATACCTGGCTGAAAAAAGTAACTGCTGTTTGGTCCCATTTCATGAAAATCGGTTAAGACATTTGGTTTCCACTGATGAAATTTAGCAATACGCGCGCGCGATTCAGGATGTTGTAGTAATAACCAGTCAAGATTTAAATCAAACCAGTAATGATTGGTACGACTGCTTGGCCAGTTTTCAACATGTTCACGAGTTTTAGGGTCGCTTGATAAGTTCATACCTCGGTTACTGTTGGCCCAATTAGCAAAACGAGCAAGTCCGTCAGGATTAAGCGAAGGGTCGAGTAAAATAACCGTGTTATTTAATAACTCATCTATTTCAGCGCCTTGTGCAGCAGCTAAGTAATACGCCACCAGCAAAGATGAGTTACTACCTGATGACTCATTACCATGCACACTGTATCCCATCCATACAACGGCAGGCTGTTTTGTAGAATTAGCATCTGATCCATCGTTACTTAAGCGTGCTAAGTGAGCTTGGCGTGTCTGCTCTATGCTTGATAACTTATCAGCTGCTGTAATTGTTAGCATGACAAGGGGCGTTGTTCATGTGTGTGGCCAATCACTTCAAAATTTATACGGTCGCTTTTATCAGCAAGTATTTCCATATAACGTACGAGCTGATCATGTCTCACGTGCCACTCTCCTACTTCGTAACCGAGTACTTGCTCAGGAGTAGGAATTGAAGGGTCAAATTTTACATCTTGTTCAAAATAATACGAAAGTGGCTTAGCTACACTTGAAAAGCTAAGCAACACCACCATTAATGTTAATACCAAACGCATATAAATCACTCAAAAAATGTTCGTTGTTTGCACGCTACCATTGCTTAAAATAGATGCCAACTTTTTACGCTCAACACTAGCCGCAACACGATGAGCGGAGTATGATACGCAGTATCCGAGTAATTTAGTCAAGTATAGATGGTTTTATGATTTCTATTTCCGAAACAGCGCAAGCGCATTTTGCTAAACTATTAGCAGATCAATCACAACAAACCAATATTCGTGTGTTTGTTGTAAACCCTGGTTCATCACAAGCGGAATGTGGTGTGTCTTATTGTCCAGAAGACGCTGTAGAAGCGAGCGATATTCGCCTAAACTTTAACGGTTTTGATGCCGTTGTAGATGCAGAAAGTGCGCCATTTTTAGAAGAAGCTGAAATCGATTTTGTTACCGACAAAATGGGTACTCAGTTAACGCTAAAAGCACCAAATGCAAAGGCGCGTAAAATAGGTGACGATGCATCGTTAAACGAACGTGTACAGCACATGCTAGAAACCGAAGTAAATCCACAACTTGCTAACCACGGTGGTCAAGTAAGCCTTGTTGAGATTACAGCTGCAGGTATAGCTATACTTCAGTTTGGTGGTGGTTGTAACGGTTGTTCTATGATCGATGTAACACTAAAAGAAGGCATTGAAAAAGAAATGATAGCTAAGTTTGAAGAAATCACCGGTGTTGCTGATATAACAGAACACGAAGCGGGCGATCACTCTTACTATTAGGCCTTGTAAATGCTAAAGCAGCTTATCTATCGCTTAGGGAGCAATCCTAAGCTGAGCTTAAAGCGCTTTTTTCGCGGCTTAGCACTGTTTGTGCTAGCCGTGATATTCATATCTATTGGGTATTACACCCACTACAGCTTACAAATAATTGGCGTTATAATTTTACTCCCCGCATTATTTTTTGCCGGTTGGGGCTACTGCGGTATTTTTGCTAATCGTTTTTCACAAGTTCTAAAAGATATGGGCCCTAAACACCACGACCCCGATCTCTGGAAATAAACCATTTATTTAATCTAATAGCTGATTATTTATTTTTAAGAGGTGATATTTAATTATTAATGTAACCCCGCGCATTAACATAAAACAGCTCATAGCCAGCCATAACCCGTTATTTTGCAAGTCTATAAACACCCAAAACACACCAAAAAAGCCAACTCCAGCTGAAAGTATCATACTGTTACGCATGTTCTTTGCTCGCGTAAGCCCTACAAAAACACCATCAAACAAAAAGCAGCTCATGGCCAAAATTGGTAATACTATTATCCATGGTAAATAATGCGTTGCCTCTTGAATAACCTCTGGCACATTGGTTAAAAGCTTGATTATGGTGTTGCCAAATAATGCAAAAAATAGGCTATATAACACACCAAAAAGCATACCCCAAAATACGCTTATTTTAACCCACAGCTCTATATTCTTAACACTTCCTTGGCCTTTAGCTTGCCCTACTTTTGCCTCAGAGGCGTAAGCAACGCCATCAAGAGCAAAGCTCACCAACATTAAAAAGTTAAGTAAGACAGCATTAGCAGCTAATGTGGTTTCGCCTATACGCGCCGCGTAAAATGTCATAAAACTAAAGCATAATTGCAGTATTAAAGAGCGAATAAATATATCTCTATTCAAACTCAATAATTCAGCCATTTTGCTAATACTCAACCAGTTCGGTACATTTAGATCAATGTCTTGTTTTTTAGCTAGTTTAGCCACTAAAAACAGTGCAAATACTAGTGCTGTATAGTCAGCAATAAGTGACGCCCATGCAGCGCCTGCAACTGCCCAATCTAAATAAACAACAAAATAAATATCGAGTACTATATTAACGATATTAGTGACGAGTAATAAATAAAATGGGCCTCGACCATAATGTACACCAAGCATCCAACCCAGTAACACTAAATTACACAATGCTGCTGGAGCACTAAAAATACGAATGCTAAAATACTGATAAGCTTGGGCGAGTACATCGCCATTGGCGGCGGAGAGATAAGCAATAGCGTGCTTTATTAATGGGGATAACACAATTAATAGCACAGCCACTGCGCTTGCAAGTAATAGGCTTCGTTTAAGTAAAGCGGCAAGTTGGGTTAAATCGTTTTTTCCGTACGCTTGTGCCACGAGTCCTGTGGTGCTCATTCTTAAAAAACCAGCAAGCCAAAATAAAATAGATATAACTGCAGAGCCAAGGGCAATACCCGCTAAGTAATGAGCGCTTCCTAAGTGCCCAATTACAGCAGTATCAACAATTCCTAACAACGGCACTGTGATATTTGATAGTATCATCGGACCCGCTAACAACAGCAAGCTTTTATGGTGTGCCTTATTATGTATAAGAAATTGTTTCATTTAGTATTGTTTATCCTCATTAGTATATCTGTGCGGGCTCAAGCAGCCGTTATTTTACAGTATCATCATGTTAGTGAAACCCTGCCTGCTGTAACGAGCGTTAGCGCGAATACTTTTACTAAACATTTAAGCTATTTAAAAGAGCACAACTTTAACGTTATTCCTCTTAATGAGTTAATAAGCGCGCTTCAGCAAGGTGAAACCTTACCTGATAAAACTGTCGCTATCACCTTTGATGACGGTTATAACAATAACTATGAACAAGCTGCACCTATTTTAGAAAAGTTTGGCTACCCGTACACTATCTTTGTAAATCCTAAATTAATAGACGAAGGCATGAGTTACGTAATGGGGTGGGGTAAGCTCAAAGAATTATCTAAAAAAGGGGCATTAATAGCCAATCATAGCGGACAACATGATTACTTACACCTTAAGCTTGAAAACGAAACTGATGCGCAATGGCAATCACGTATTAAGCAAGATATTCTTAGCTCTCAAAAGCGTATAAAAGAAGAAATAGGCCACGACTATAAATACTTAGCATACCCGTATGGTGAGTTTAATAACGAGCTGCAAGCACTTGTGACAGAGCTTGGTTTTGTGGGTATTGGTCAGCACTCCGGCGCTGTAAATAAAGATTCTAATTTTAGCCGCTTACCACGTTTTCCTGCATCAGGCTTTTACAGCAAACTAGAAACTCTTATTACTAAGCTTAACTCACGCGCATTTAATATCACCAATTTAACTTATCAAGATAGCGTTACACAACAAAATCCACCCGCACTCACAATTGAATTTAATATGGGTGATTTCCATAAGAGTCAATTTGCCTGTTACGTATCAAGCGTAGGACAAGCTGATTTAAAATGGATAAATAAAAATACAGTTGAAATAACCTCACCAAAAGTACTTAATGAAGGGCGCTCTCGCTTTAACTGTACTGCCCCTTCTATTTCAAGTCCTAGTGATTATTTTTGGTTTTCACAGCCTTGGGTAATTGAAGCGCCTAAACCTTAACTGCCTGATGTAATGTCGCTGGGTTATTTTATTAACTACTCTAGAGCACATCGAGTAGGGTGAGGCTTATGCCTCATCCCTCTCACAGAACCGTACGTACGGACCTCGTATACGGCTCCTGTACCCTTCACATTTTATCAACTTATTTCCTAAACGCTGATAAAGCAAGCCA
>NZ_JACGWD010000106.1:0-9148 GCF_014077565.1 Pseudoalteromonas sp. 5Ae-yellow | reverse complement strand
TACCAAGCGCACAGGGCGTGCATCTGTGAAAGTGTTATGGAAAGGATGGCTTAAGTTACAAGCCATCCTGGAAGGCTACGATTTAGCAAAATCTCTTGAGTCAGACTTGTGATCAAGAGACAGCCTAATCGGTGGCTTTTGTGTGTTTGGTTACTTTAAGCTGCGCTTATTAGAACTTCATTTCTATTTTACCGTACACGTAGCGTCCGTTAAATCCATACGGCGAGAAGCTAGAGTAAGCAAATAAACGTGAGAAGGTGGTTACATCGTCAACATTTTCACGGGTTGCATCTGGGTAAACATCAAAAATGTTATTAGCCCCTAAGCTCAGCGATAAGTTTTCGCTAAGCGAGTAGGCGACATCTAAGTCGGTTATCCATTTGGGCTTAAGCACTTCGTTACGTTCTGGGATATCTGAAGGGTCTTGAGTTTCGCCGTAACGTGTTGTTCTAAGCGTGGTACGTATGTCGTCGTTAGTCCATGTTGCGCTTAAGTTGTACTTATTACGCGGTGTGCTTACTTCAAAACGACGCAGCTCAGTGCCTGAGAACAGGTTGTCTTGATCGAACCCTGCACCTTGCAGCTCTGCTGGTGGGTCGATAATATTTGTTACTTCATTTTTACCGTAGTTGTAACCTAGGTTAAAGGCTAAATCGCCATAACCATCGGTTGCTACATTATAAGAGGCAACCACATCAACACCACGGGTTTTACTGTCAATTGCGTTTAAGAAGAAGCGGCCCTGATTAGCACCGGTACCTTCAAGTAGTTGCTCAATAGCAGCACCCGATAAGTTATTTGATAACACAATGCGGTCATCAATTAATATTTGGTAGTAATCAACCGATAAGCTGAAATTAAAGTCGGTAGACCATGTAAAACCAACGCCGTAGTTTGTTGCTTCCTCGGCATCAAGACCAGGTGAGCCTAGTGCTTTTGCTACATCGCTGCCTGGTGCAAATGTGCCGGTTTCGGTTGGTTCGCCATCAACAAATACAGTGGCTACTGAGGTAAAGTATTGCTGTTGTAACGACGGTGCTCTAAAGCCAGTTGATACAGAGGCGCGCAGCGCTAAGTCTTCAGTTAATGAATAACGAGTCGCAACTTTACCGTTAAGTGTATCGCCAAAGTCTGAGTAATCTTCATAACGGGCGGCAACCGCTAAATTCCAATCGTCGGTTAGGTAGGTTTCAAAGTCTATATACAAGCTCACGTTATGGCGGCTATTATCGCCCTCTGATTCGGGTGTAAACCCCGGGAATACTTGTGCGCCCGCTGCGCCAAATGGGCCATCAACTGGGTCGGTTACTGCGCCTCCTGGGCCAAATGTTCCTTGTGCATATGATGCTTCTTCGCCTGCATCTATTTGGTATCCTTCGCGGCGATACTCAGCACCTACAGCTACACTTACCGAGTTTTCTAAGAAGCTGACGTCTACTTCGCGACTAAAATCAACGTTTAAGGTAAGTTGATCGTAAGTAAGTGTTCCTGCATCAAAGCTTGTTTGGCTAGTCGGGCCGTATGAGGTATTTAAACTATTTATAACACCAAACTCAAATGCATCTTGACCATATACGGCCGATACATCGTAATTCCATTCACTTACAAAACCTTTAGCGCCAAGTGCCAGTGAAAAGTCATCTATGTCTGAAGTGATAACAGGTAAAAAGCCATCAGGATAAACTTCTTCTATATTACGGCTATCGCTTGCACGGCGATAAAAACCACCGCCTTCGCCTTCGCGTTTGCTGTAAGAGCCAAACGAATATAAATCGACCTCATTTGTTAACTGGTAACCTGCGTTATAAAACACTGAAAAGTCTTCAACATCGCCATTACCAAAGTTATGGTTATATCGATTTACGGTAAGTTCACGCGGGTCGAGAGAGCCATCATCTAATCGTGCGTAGTTTTCACGATTATCGTAGTCAGAGCGGTTAGTTGAATGGCGGTCGCGGTATTCTGTTGAAATGTTTAAAAAACCATTATCGCCAAGTTCAAAACCCATGTTACCTTGCAGCGTTAGTGTTTGGCCGTCTGTTAAAGAGCGATCGCCCCCTTCGGTAAAGGCTAAATTACCATCACTGCCTTCAGATACAGACTCAAGCTGTGGTACACCGTCCATTTCGGTTACGTTAGCACCATATATAGCCGCCACTGAGCCACCGCTGCTGGCACTTTTAAGCACTATATTAATAACACCGGCTATAGCATCAGAGCCATATTGGGCTGCTGCACCATCGCGTAATACTTCAATGCGGTCGATAGCATTTGCTGGAATTGCATTTAAATCAACTGATGATGAACCACGACCCGTTGAGCCATTTAAGTTAAGTAATGCGTTGCTATGGCGACGCTTACCATTAACAAGCACTAAAGTGTGATCGGGTGCTAAACCACGAAGTTGAGCAGGGCGTACATGGTCACTACCATCAGTAAGTGATGCTTGCGGGAAGTTAAAGCTAGGTAATAAATTGCTAAGTAGGGCATTCGTTTCAGTAAAGCCTGAGTTTTTAAGTGCATCTGCACCAATTATATCGATGGGTACTGCACTGTCTTCTACTGTACGGCCTAATCGGCGAGAGCCAATTACGCTTATTTGTTCGATGTTTTCTTCTGCTTTGGTGTCTTGCTCTGCAGCATTTACTGAGAGCGAACCAAGTAGCGCAGCTGATGCACTCATGGCGAGTAATATTTGTGGTACCGACTGCTGTAATTTTAATAACGGTTTTCTATTCATGCTGTATTTCCCCATACCCATTGAATTATTTTAGTTTTTTACAAAAAGATAAAGATTAAACCTCTTTGTTACCTTGAACATATACTTAATTAACAAAGTCAGTCAATTGAATAACATTCAATTAATTCAAGGTTTTTTATAATTACATTTGGTTGTTTTTTATAATGACCATTGTTTTAGTTATATAGCGAAGGTGATTGCTAAGTAATTGATGGATAATGAATTATATTTAAAAATTAAATTTAACGTTTAATTAACTGGTAAGATGAGGTTGGTAGATTTAACTAATTATTTGTAGGAAGCCATTTTTATTGGGCTGGCAATAAACAACTGTTGAGCTATAAATATTTTTAAAAATATAAAATAAAAATACACCCATTAAATGTTAACTAAATTAACATTTAATGGGTGTATTATAAATTATGTACTACTTATTAGAACCTATACTTTAAAGCATGAAGTAATTTTGTTTTTATAAGTAATTGGTATAAAAAAGAGTGCTAGAAATAGTGTTAAAATTTAATTTTTCCAATAAGTATGTCTTTAAACATTACCCAATCTCCCCACAAACTGTAAAAAGGGTGTTTAAAAGTAGCAGGGCGGTTTTTTTCAAAAAAGAAATGCCCGACCCACGCAAACCCATATCCAATAACAGGTAATAGCCACAATAAACTATATTGCTGTTTCAATAATGCTATTGCGATTACAGCAAGAACGAGTGTGCTTCCTATAAAATGTAAGCGGCGGCAAATCACGTTGCGATGCTCTTTTAAATAATAAGGGTAGAAGGCTTTAAAGCTTTTATACGTGGGGTTTGTACTTTGCATAGTGTGCTCTTTTATTGTTTTTTATTTTAATGAGGGTTGTGCTATTAAAGCGTAAGTTTACATTTGTTTACAGCGATAAATGGCGCTTAACGCATCTAAATAGACAAAGGGGCTAAAAGTTAATAACTTATGTGCACTATTAAAAAATAAGAATGGAACTCAGGATGTTTAAACACACTCTAGCATGTGCTGTAATTGTAGCGCTTAGCGGCTGTTCAGAGCCAACTAATACGGTAACTCAAGAAGAAGTAAAAGCACCAATGAAGCAAGTTAATGCAGTTATATACCCAGAAACAAAAAAAGGCGATATCGTAGATACCTACTTTGAAGAAGCCGTTAGCGACCCATATCGTTGGCTTGAAGATGATATGAGCAGAGAGACTGCCGATTGGGTTAAAACGCAAAACAATTTAACGTTTTCTTATTTAGAACAAATTCCTTATCGCGATAAGTTAAAGCAGCGCCTTGAAAAACTAATGAATTACGAAAAAATAGGCCCTCCTTTTACTGAAGGCGATTACACCTATTTTTATAAAAACGATGGCCTGCAAAATCAATATGTTTTGTACCGCAGTAAAAATGGCGGCGACGTTGAAGTATTTTTAGATCCAAACAAGTTTAGTGAAGATGGTACGACGTCTATGTCGGGTTTATCGTTTTCAAAAGATGGGTCATTGCTCGCGTATCAAATATCTGAAGGCGGCAGCGACTGGCGCAAAATTATAGTTATTGATGCACATACTAAAGAACAAGTTGAAGAAGCGCTTGTTGACGTTAAATTTAGTGGCATAGAGTGGCTTGGCAACGAAGGTTTTTACTATTCAAGTTACGAAAAACCTAAAGGCAGTGAGCTTTCGGCTAAAACAGATCAGCATAAAGCGTATTACCATAAGTTAGGTACAGCTCAATCTGCTGATAGTGTTGTATTTGGTGAAACTGATGCGCAAAAACATCGCTATGTAGGCGCTGATGTAACTCATGATGGTCGATACTTACTTATTTCAGCTAGTACGTCTACCTCAGGCAATAAGCTGTTTATAAAAGACTTAACAAAGCAAAACAGTGAGTTTGTAACGGTTGTTGGAAATACTGATTCAGATACATCAGTTATAGATAACGAAGGCAGCAAGCTGTTTTTAGTTACTAACCTTAATGCACCAAACAAAAAAGTAGTGACGGTTGATGCAAGCAACCCGAGCCCTGAAAATTGGGTTGATTTAATTCCTGAAACCAAAAACGTACTAAACCTTACAAAAGGCGGCGATACCTTTTTTGCAAACTATATGGTTGATGCGATTTCGCAGGTAAAACAGTACAACAAAAAAGGCGAGCTAATTCGTGAAATTACATTGCCAGGCGTAGGTACAGCACGCGGTTTTGGCGGTAAAAAAGATCAAACAACGCTTTATTATTCGTTCACTAACTACAAAACACCAGGTACTACTTATACGTTTGACGTAACTACGGGTGAATCGGGTGTTTATCGTAAATCGGCTATTGATTTTAATAGTGATGATTACACGTCTGAGCAGGTGTTTTATACATCAAAAGACGGTACTAAAATACCGATGGTAATTACCTATAAAACAGGCATTAAGCTTGATGGTTCAAACCCTACAATTTTATACGGTTACGGTGGTTTTAATATTAGTTTAACGCCAAGCTTTAGCCCGGTTAATGCAGTATGGCTTGAGCAAGGTGGTGTATACGCCGTTGCTAATATTCGCGGTGGTGGTGAGTACGGTAAAGACTGGCATAATGCAGGCACTAAATTGCAAAAGCAAAATGTGTTTGACGACTTTATAGCCGCGGCTGAGTACTTAAAAGATAAGAAGTACACCTCTAAAAAACGCTTAGCACTTCGCGGTGGATCTAATGGTGGTTTGTTAGTTGGCGCAGTAATGACGCAGCGTCCTGACTTATTTCAAGTTGCTCTACCTGCTGTAGGTGTACTTGATATGCTGCGCTACCATACATTTACTGCCGGCGCTGGCTGGGCATACGACTACGGCACCAGTGAGCAAAGCAAAGAAATGTTTGAATACATTAAAGGTTACTCACCACTTCATAATGTAAAAGCAGGTGTTGAGTATCCAGCTACTATGATCACAACTGGCGACCATGATGACCGTGTTGTTCCTTCGCATTCGTTTAAGTTTGCAGCTGAGCTTCAAGCAAAGCAAACAGGTAATAATCCAACGCTTATTCGCATAGAAACCAATGCGGGGCATGGTGCAGGTACTCCAACGAGTAAAACAATTGAGCAGTACGCTGATATATTTGGTTTTACGCTATATAACATGGGCGTAGAGTCGTTATAAAACGTTCCAACTAAATATAAAAACTAAAAAGGCCGAGTAAATTAAATTTACTCGGCCTTTTCAATGTTAGCAGTTAGCAGTTAGCAGTTAGCAGTTAGCTACTGCATAGGTGAAAACAATCGTTGGTATGTTTTATAAGCGTACTCGTCGGTCATTCCGCTCAAATAATCGCAAATTATACGCATTTCTTGGTTTTGCTTTTGCGCTTCTATGTATTGTGCTTGTGTTGTTTCGGGCAATAAACGCAGCGGATCGCTAGCAAACGCGGTAAATAACTCTATTAGTAAGTTTTGACCTTTGAACTCTATTTGCTGCATTTCGGGGGCGCGTATTAAACGTTGAAACACAAAATGCTTAAGTATTTGCAATACACTGTCGTATTGGGCATCTAATTTAGCGGTGTACTTTAAAATAGGGCATTCAAAGTTATCGTTTTGAATATCCAAATGTATATGAATAATAAAGGTATTAACCAGCTCACCTATGGCATCTTTTCGCTCATAATCATTTTTTGAAAACAAGCGCTGGGTCAGCGATTCAAGCATGTCGTTTAGCCAGTCAAAGTTTAGTGCTTTTAAATGGGGCAGAGCATGGGTTTGCCAATCGTCTAACGTAAGTACATGGGTTGCAATGGCATCTTCTAAGTCGTGTACCGCGTATGCTATATCGTCGGCATGCTCCATTATGGCGCTGTCGAGCGATTTATACGTTGTTTTAGCGCGGTACTTATCAATAGCAGCATGGTTACCCAGCAACGTTTTATCGTTTTGACTCAGTGGTTCTACTATCCAATTGAATATGGCTGCATCGTCGTTGTATAACCCTTTGGCAGGTCGCCAATCATCCGCTTTTATAAATGCACGACCGGTTGTGGCATCGGGAATGGTATGCCAAAGCGTATTAATAAACGCGGGGTATTTTATAAAACCTAATAAAGTACGACGAGTTAGGTTCATGCCGTGGCCATTACTGTAGGGCTCAAGTTTTGCAACTATGCGCAGTGTTTGTGCGTTACCTTCAAAACCACCGTGATCGCGCATCATGTAATTTAGCGCTATTTCGCCACCGTGGCCGAAGGGTGGATGGCCAATATCGTGCGCTAAACACAGTGTTTCGAGCAGTCCAGTTGATGGAAAGTGCGTAAAGTCGCTATGTTGCGCTTTTAAATGGCGCAATATGCCGGTACCAATTTGCGATACTTCTAAAGAGTGGGTAAGGCGAGTGCGGTAAAAGTCGTTTAGGCCTATGCCCATAATTTGGGTTTTAGCTTGCAAACGCCTAAATGCTGCGGCATGAATAATGCGCGAACGATCGACCTGCCACGGCGAGCGGTTATCGTTAGGACGATGTTTATATTGCTCTATTATTCGGCTTTGCCATTGTTTATCCATACTGCTTACTCACACATAGTTAATATTATTAAACTTTGCTCAGTATACCCATGGACTTATAAATTGCGAATGAACAAATGCACTACATAGGCTCTGTTTTATCGAAACCCAAATACATTGCTGAAAATTCAACCGTAAAAGGTCATCAAACCCCAGTTATTCGCGTTTATAAAGTGGCTTAGGTATAATGCGCCTTCGTATGCTTGTGTATTAACCATGCATAGTTGTTGTTTCCAAGAGAGAATACATGTTAAAAACGATTTTTAAGCTTTTACTAACCGTGTTTTTTGTATGGGCGCTTGCTTACCCGTTTATACAAAGTGACGATGTTGAACTAGATGAACAAACGTCAGAACAACCAAAAAAAGTGAAGAAAAAAGAAAAACCATTACATAATGTAAAACTGCCAAAGTTTTCAGAATTTAGTGATGTTAAAGAAAAAAAACATGCATTTTTTAGCTTTATTCGTCCGCACGTTGAAGCCGAAAACAAAAAAATATTACAGCAACGCGCTAAGCTTGAAATAGCACGCATGATGCTACAAAACGAATTACCTTTAGAAAAAAAGCAAAGCAAAGATATTGCAGCAATATTAAAGTCGTACGGTTTACCAAGCACCATTGATACGCTAATACTTACGCAAGCACTACGCCGTGTTGATATAATTCCTAAAGAATTAGCGCTTATGCAAGCTGCAAATGAATCTGCGTGGGGCACATCGCGTTTTGCACGTATTGGCCTTAACTTTTTTGGTCAGTGGTGTTACACAAAAGATTGTGGCATGGTACCAAAACGCCGTAATACTGGAGCTGCACACGAAGTTGCTGCGTTTAAATCGGTAAGAGCTGCTATAAACTCTTACTTTAAAAACATAAATACGCATCCTGCTTATAAAGATTTGCGCGCAATACGTGAAAACTTACGTCTTGAGCAAAAACCAATTTTAGCGACTGAACTTACACACGGTTTAATGTCTTACTCTGAGCGCGGTGAAGCGTATATAGAAGAGCTAAACACGATGATTAGCCAAAATAGAGCCTACTTTGATGAATAAATACATTTTTAATTGCACCAACGCCATTGCGTTAGTGCTGCTGGGCATGAGTGCATTTAATGTTAATGCAAGAGAATTTGTTATGTCGTATGACGGTTTTTATGACCGATTAAAAGTTGTTAACAAAGGCGACTTTCAATATGCGCGAGTTAATTTTTATATAAGTGATATAGCAACTAATGAAGCGTGTGCCATTAAAAGCGGCACTATTTTAACTGAAAGAAACGAGTACCCACTTAACTTCACCGATAAAGCACAGCTATTATTACCGTTCGATAAGCAACTTGATACAGATAAAGCCGTCATTGTGGTGCAGCCACAAAATCCAGATCATGATTGCCAGTTAAAACTTCAAATAGAAGCAAACGAACTTGAAGATTTAACATTTTCAAAGCAGTCGTTATATACCATTAACGAAGAACTTGATGAGCTGTTAACTGATTTATCGGGCTTTTTTGTAAGTAAATTAATGTGGTTTTTATTACCAGAGCAAAAGGGCGTAGCAGTTACATTTAAAAGCCCAATGCAATTTGATGATAAGAGCATAACGTGTGAAAAGTCAGTGTGTTATTTTGCAGTTGAAGATAGCTGGGAAGATGATAGTGCAGTGCTTGGCGATATATCGAACGTTATTAAAGTAACGCCTTGGATTGTTAAGTAGCTCACATACAAAAAGCGGCATTTAGCCGCTTTTTTTGTTTGCCCAGCGAAGCTGGCAAACCCGATAGGCTGAAAGATGCCTTATTACCCTGACTAAGGGGAAGATAATCTGAATGGCAAGGGCGTCACTGGCCAACGGTGGGGTCTGAAGGAAG
>NZ_JACGWD010000045.1:0-37461 GCF_014077565.1 Pseudoalteromonas sp. 5Ae-yellow | reverse complement strand
ATGTCCCGTCTGTTAACATTAATCTTGGCATGTAGGTTCGGTGTAAAGTTTTCTGGCGAATTCAATTATACCTTATCTTCATGCTGTTTGTTTTTCATACCACAAAGATCAACACGCCCTAATTAATTTGGTGCAATGCGGTGAAAGTGTGCACAAAACTGGAACAAGGGGAGGAGTTAAGGAATAAAGAAGGAATTTTAGTTAATTGTTTTTATTGAATTTTAATTATTTTATGAAGTTGGTACTAAGCTTGCTAATAATACGCTGTAGGTAGATTCCTATATCGACGATTTCCAAAAGCGCCACGGTATTTTCCCAAAGTTGAATACCGTGGCGCTTTTTTATTTTTCGCGTGTATTTTATTTAGCCGTAACAATAGCAATAACAGTAGTAATGTTAAATTTTAATAAAGTAGGGAATAGCCACTAAAATAGCGCCTACAATCAGCAGCATGCTAACACTAGTCATAAAGTACGGAAACACCAATAACGACAAACCAATACAAAGTGGCACTACGGCTTTTTTTCTTCGCCCGTAAGTAAGGTAGCCAATACCTATGCCGCCAAACAAAACACTCCATGCAATTATTGATGCACTATCCATTTTTTCTCCATTTGAAGTTATTGTATAAAACCGAGCTTGTTCGAAACTTATAACTCAACATATCTGTATTTAATTTATCTATCTGCAATCGTTTTAGCAAACGCTAATAACTCACGTCTTAACCATTGGTGTGCAGGGGCATGGTGCAGCAGTGGGCTCCATATCATTTTTACTTCAATAGGGACTATTTGAAATGGCACCGGGCTGATTACTAAATCAGTATGAGAAGTTAATAACTTAGCTTGCCTGCGCGGTAGGGTGGCAATAAGTTGCTCTGATTGGCAAAGCAGGCTTGCGACCATGTAGTGGCGAGTAAAAACACGTATTTTACGGGTTTGTTCTAGTTGCCAAAGGGCTTCGTCTACCCAGCCTAATTTTTGCTTTCCCGATTTATTAGTAACAGCGGCCTCCGGCCCCCAACCTGCACGGTTTACCCAAATATGTTCTTTTTGTAAGTAGTCGTCTAACCCTGATTGTTGTAAAAATGTATTTTTAGGATGGGTTAAACAACAGTAATTATCTCGCCATACACTGGCTTGATGAAACGAGCGTGGTAGGCCGTTAAAGCGGTTTATGGCTAAATCTATAGTGCCTTTTTCCATGTCTTGTAGGTTTACGTCGCTTGGGCTCAATACATCAAAATTAATACCGGGGTTTTTACTAAGCTGCGCCGTTATAAAAGGGGCTATTAAGGTCGACTCTATATAGTCGTTTGCCATTATTCTAAACGTAACTTCAGCAGTTGCAGGGTTAAACTGCTCACTAGGTTGCGTAATAGCTTCAGCCATTTTTAATAGGGCCTCAACTTCAGGCTTTAATGAAAGTGCCTTTGCCGTTGGCGTCATAGAGCCTGCGGCACGCACAAGTAGTGGGTCGTCAAATAAATCGCGCAAACGTTTTAATGCGTTACTCATAGCCGGTTGAGTAAGCGCGAGTTTATTTGCAGCTTTTGAAACACTTTTTTCATCTATTAACACATTTAAATAAACGAGAAGGTTAAGATCGACATTTCTTATATTCATATGGGCGTGTTGGCCTTTCAGGATTGAAATTTGTTCAATCTAGGGGCGATTTAATCGCGGCGCGAGGTTTGCCACCTAGTGGGCTAAGTAAAAATCGAGTAACAAAGAGTTAATCGTCCCTAGAAAGAACCCTATGGGCAGTGTGTATTTGGCCTTTATGCAGCGTTAAAGTACATTTATGGGGAGTCACCACACTACATGTACTTTGCCTTGCTTAAAAACCAAATACACGGCTGCAAAATTAACCTCGAAAGGTCAATACGCCCAATAAATTCTATTTATATGCTTTATTAATTATCTAAATTAAAGCCTGCTTGCTAAGGTGTAAACCATTAATGAAAAATAACCGCCATAACTGGCATCAATATAAGTGCTGTATTTATGCAAAATAAGCTAACAAATCAATCTAATAATGCGCTACAACACGTTGTAGCCAGTAAGCTTGCACGATCTGTTTTTGCTGGATTTGAGGCGATGTTTTCGCAATTTTTAAATATTACACTGGGTGCACAAAGCCGGTTTGAACAACGACAGTATCACAGTGTACAAAGTGCTATGCGTGAACGTTTACAGGTGTATGAGCGCGAAGTTAAAAACGTGAGTGAAGCCGTCAGAGTTATTGCTTATGCTGAACTTACTTGCCCGCAAACGTGGCAGTTAGCTAAAAATATTTATGGCGATATGGTACAAAATCACGAAAATAAACCTATTGCGCATACCTTTTTTAACTCAACATTTGGCGCAATTTGGGACGATAAAAAGATTCGTACTGTGCATTTGTTTGTATTAAAAGCAAAGTATCGTAGTGAGCCACGCTCTTATGAAAGCTTAGTGAGTAGGGTATCGCTACATAATGGGTTTAATAACGCCGTTAAAACGCTTATCACTAATCAAGTATTTAGAGTGCCGTTTAGTAATTTAGAACGCGATGTAGCCACATTACAAAGTACGTTAATGCAAGGCGCTAAGCAGCAATGCAAACAGGTGTACGAACTTATAAATTTAAACGACGGTTATATTGAATACGCCAACTCATTATTTTTTAGAAACAAAGCCTGTTATTTAATTGGGCGCTGCATTGCTAAAAATGGCGACAACATGCCTTTTGCCATTGCTATTTTAAATACCGATGAGGGACTAAAGCTTGATGCTGTAATGATGGGCGCCGATCAATTAAGTTTATTATTTGGTTTTGCACGCACCTATTTTATGGTTGATACCGATAAGCCCGCTCGTTATGTAGATTACTTAAGTGTGTTAATGCCACATAAACAACGCTTTGAGTTATTTAACGCCATTGGTTTTATAAAGCACGCCAAAACTGAGTTTTATCGACACAAGGTTGATACGACTAAAAATAGTCCAGCCAACTTTAAGTATGTTACAGCAGCAGGGACGCCAGGTATGGTAATGCTGGTATTTACTATTGAAGGGCTAGATTACGTTTATAAAGTAATTAAAGACAAATTTAGTGCGCCAAAAACAGCCACCAAAGCACAAGTGAAAGAAAAGTATAACTTTGTAAAACAAGCCGATAGGGTTGGTCGTTTGGTAGACACACACGAATTTAGATATTTAGCGTTTGATTTAAGCCGTTTTAGCGATGAACTGCTTGAGCAGATGAAAAGCCAAATTGGCAGCAGCATGGTTATATCTGGCAAGGCACTTATTTTAAAGCACGTTTATGTTGAGCGTAAAATGACCCCGCTTAATTTATATATTACCCGATGCGATAACAAAACCTTAGAGAGAGTTATGCATGATTACGGTAAAGCAATTAAAGAATTAGCCGGTGCTAATATATTTCCGGGCGACATGCTAATGAAAAACTTTGGCGTAACGCGATGGGGGCGAGTGGTGTTTTACGACTTTGACGAAATTTGCCCACTAACCGATTGCAACTTTAGAGAGGTGCCACAAACCCAAAATGCACTTGAAGAGCTAAGTAGTAACTCGTATTTTGATATAGCTGAAAACGATATATTTCCGAGCCAATTTAAGGTGTTTTTTAGCGCCAACGAGATTGCGTTTAATTATTTTAATAATGAGCACAGTAACTTGTTTTTAGCGACGTTTTGGCAAGGTTGTCAGCAACAAGTACACAATGGTTATCTACCCGATGTTTATCCTTACAAACAAAGTTGGCGCTTTTGAGGTTGTTTGAATCTGTGTTCATCCCCATCTATATGTTATTACAGTTTTTAAACTTGGAGCAACAATGAAATATATTTCTCATGAAGATGGTAATCTTGCATTTAGTGAAACCGAAAAGCCGGTTTTAAAGAGCCATGAAGTACTTGTTAAAGTTGCAGCAATAGGTGTAAACCGTGCAGACAGTATGCAGCGCCAAGGTAAATACCCGGCCCCTGCGGGAGATAGCCCTATTTTAGGTTTAGAATGTGCCGGTGTTGTTAGCGATATTGGCGGTAAAGTTGATAGAGTTTGGCTTAATAAGCGTGTTTTTGCCTTGTGTTCTGGTGGCGCTTACAGTGAATATGTAGCCGTTGATGCAAAGCAGCTTATGGAATTACCCGATGATGTAACAATGGCTGAAGGCGCTGCAATAAGCGAAGTGTACCTAACAGCATTTGGCGCGTTATTTGAGCTTGGTAAATTGCAAAAAGGGCAAACAGCGCTCATTCATGCAGGTGCTAGTGGTGTGGGCGGTGCCGCAATTCAAATGGCTAAAAGCGCAGGTGCTACCGTAGTTATTACTGCCGGTACGGATGACAAATGCCAACACGCAAAAGAACTCGGTGCCGATCATGCAATTAACTACAAAACTACCGACTTTGTAGAATATATGAAAGCAAATGAGTTAACAGCAAATGCAATTGTAGATCCTGTTTCGGGGAGTTACTTAAATAAAAATGCCGCTATTGCAGCGATGGATTGCCAAATTGTAATGCTTGCATTTTTAGATGGACGTTTTGCAGAAGTTGATTTTGCCGCGCTTTTACGCAAACGTATTTCGTTTCATGCCTCAACGCTTAGAAATCGTAGTATTGAGTTTAAACGCCAGGTGCGCGACGACTTTGTAGCACGCTTTTACAATGATATTGCCACTAAAAAGTACGACTTTAACCTGTATAAAATATTGCCTTGGAGCGACGCAAACGAAGCTCATGCTATTTTAGAGCGTAATGAAAATGCTGGTAAAGTTGTTTTACTTGTAGAGTAACTCTTTAATTTTAGGGTTTAGCCCATATACTAAGCCCTATAAAAAAACACTTAAGGTTTAATAATGAATCCAATACTAGCAATACTTAAAGAGAACAATGTAAGCGACGAAAAAGTAAAAGCATTGTTTGAAGCGTTTACTCAAAACCCAATGATGGCAATGGCGCTTGTTCAAGAGCTTGGTATTCCGCCAGAAAAACTACAGCAACTAATGGCAGTCGTAATGACTCAACCGCACCTTATTAAAGAAGCGACTGACGAACTTGGTTTAGATTTTGAAAAAGTAAAAGAAGCGAAAGAAAAACTAAATCAATAATTTTTTATGTGATAAAACATAAAACAATAAAAAAGCATAAGTATTTACTTATGCTTTTTTATTTGGCTTATTCTTTTATGACTACTCTTTTGGAAGTAGTACTGTGTCGATAACATGAATTACGCCGTTGCTTGCTTTTACATCAGCTTTTACAACTTTAGCGTCATTTATCATTACGCCCATGCTGTCGGCTTTAACCATAACTGATTGGCCTTGTAGTGTTTTCGCACTGTCTACATTCATTACATCGGCTGCCATCACTTTTCCAGACACTACGTGATAAGTTAATACCGCCGTTAACTTGTCTTTGTTTTCAGGCTTGAGTAGCATTTCTACAGTGCCTTCAGGTAATTTAGAAAATGCAGCATCTGTTGGTGCAAAAATAGTAAACGGTCCTTTACCTTGCAGCGTTTCAACTAAACCTGCGGCTTTAACAGCAGCAACAAGAGTAGTGAACGAACCATTTTCAACGGCTACTTCAACAACGTCTTTTTTCATACCATGATGATCAGCATAAGCCATTGTAGTAAATCCAAGGCTTGCAGTTGTAAACAATAATGCAGTAGTAATTTTCTTAAACATTTTATTTTCCTTTAAGTTAATACCCGTTGGTTTCGTTAAATGTTACGACGCTCTAAATTTAATCGATCAATTAAAATTAGTAGTCAACATGTTTTGTTACATCATTGATTGAACTGCAGCTAATTAGCAAAGTCATATAAATAGTTACTCAATTAAAGACTTGTTCAATTGAAGGGAATAGGCATGAAATTAGTTTATAAGTTTTGGAAAAATAACCGCTCTCTTATCGTATTTATTGCACTGATGAGCGTATTTAGAAGCGCTGTTGCCGATTGGTACGAAGTGCCAACAGGCTCAATGAAACCGACCATTCAAGAAGGTGACAGAATACTTACCGATAAAATGGCCTACGATATTCGCGTCCCATTTACGCACATAAAATTACTTAAATTAGCGGATCCACAAGCTGGTGATATTATTGTTTTTGATTCACAAGCTGCCGATAACCGTTTAATTAAACGTGTAATTGGTGTGCCAGGAGACACCGTTGCGCTTGAAAATAATGAGCTCATTATTAATGGTAAAAAACTTAATTATGCAGATCAGCGAAGCAACATAGACTCGCTTGATAAAATTGAAGATTTAAACGGATTAGAGCATTCGATAAGAGTGGCAAATATTCCTTCACGTTTATCGGGGTTTGATGCAATTACAATTCCTGATGATTATTACTTAGCAATGGGCGATAACCGCGACAATAGCGCTGACTCGCGTGTAATAGGTTTAATTCCGCGTAACGAGTTATTAGGAAAAGCAGAGCGCGTTATAGTGTCACTTGATTACGATAATTATTACCTACCAAGAAAAGATCGCGTATTGAAAAAGCTGAATTAATTAGTAGTAATTAATTTTGTATAGCGCCCAATCAAATTTTATGAGCTCACATTTGGCTATTTTATAAATAAAATAAACTGCCTATTTAGGCAGTTTACTTATATAGTTTTTTACAAGCTTGGTAAGGTGGCTACGCTCTTGTTCGGTATTTAATACCTTACAAAAATCGCCACTTACTGCCGCGCCACAAGCACCTGCTTCAAACCATTGTGATAAATTATCTAAATTCACACCACCAACAGGTATTAATTGTGCTTCTGAAAATGGACCTGTTAATGCTTTAAAGTAACCAACGCCCATACTGCCCGCAGGAAATACCTTAATAATATCTGCCTTATATTCAATTGCATTTGCTACATCGGTAGGTGTTAGCGCGCCCATTAATACTGGTAACCCGTGCTGGTGGGCAAGTTCGACAACCGATTTGTTGGTATTTGGCGTTACAATAAACTGCGCGCCTGCATCAATTGCTTGCTGAGCAAGGGTGGTGTTAATTATTGTGCCTGCACCAATAAGTGCGTTTTTATGAGCTGCACGAGCTTTTGCTATTTCTTGCTCAAAGCCCGGTGTATTTGACGTGATCTCGAGTGCGTTTATGCCCGCATTAACTAAACAATCAATTAATGGTGCTACATCACCTTGTTGCTTTAAGCGCAGTATGGCGACTAATTTGTGTTGTTTTATTTGGCTACTTACTTTTATTCTGTTGGCATCTAAAATTTGGGTCATAATTACAATTCACTTTATTTAATACAGAGGCATTCGTATTGAATATACGACTAAACATTGCTTTTGCCCATAAAAAAACCGCTGATGTATCAGCGGTTTTTATTGTATGAGTAATATTACATTACGCGCATACCAGGCTCTGAGCCGTCATCTGGGTTAAGAATATAAATTTCTTTTCCGCCAGGACCTGCTGCTAATACCATGCCCTCAGACATACCAAAGCGCATTTTACGAGGCTTAAGGTTAGCGACCATAACGGTTAACTTACCTTCGAGATCCTCTGGTGCGTAAGCTGATTTAATACCTGCAAACACTTGGCGAGTTTCGCCGCCTAAATCAAGTGTTAGCTTAAGTAGTTTATCAGCGCCTTCTACGTGCTCTGCTTTAGCAATTTTAGCTACGCGTAAGTCTACTTTTGCAAAGTCATCAAATTCTATTTCGTCGCTAATCGGCTCTTTTGCAAGTGGGCTGTTAGGGTCAATAGTTACTTTTGGCGCTAAGCTTTCTTTAGATTCTTCAACCATTTTATTTACTTTATCCATTTCAACACGCTGCATTAACGGTTTAAATTTATTGATAGGGTGGCTTACGAGAGCATTTTGAACGCCGTCCCATGCAAGGTCGTCATTTAAAAATGCTTGTACGTTGTCGGCCATTTCTGGTAGCACTGGTTTTAAGTAAGTAATTAAAACGCGGAACAAGTTAAGACCAAGAGAACACACTTCGTGTGCTTCTTGTTGCTTAGTGTCATCTTTAATTAATACCCAAGGTGCTGCGCCATCAATAAATTGGTTTGCTTTGTCGGCAAGCGCCATTATTTCGCGAATTGCGCGGCTGTAATCGCGGTTCTCGAAATGTGTTGTGATGCTAGGTGAAGCCGCTTGAAATTCAGCTAAAAGCTCTGGTTGCATAATAGTGCTGCTTAGCTTGCCATCAAACTTTTTAGTAATAAAGCCAGCACAACGGCTCGCTATGTTGACTACTTTACCTACTAGGTCTGAATTTACACGTTGCGCAAAGTCTTCTAGGTTTAAATCAAGATCAACAATACCGCTGCTTAATTTTGCTGCGTAGTAGTAACGTAAGTACTCTGGGTTTAAGTTATCTAAATAAGTACGCGCTTTAATAAACGTGCCCTTCGATTTAGACATTTTTTCGCCATTTACAGTGACAAAACCGTGAGCGAATACGTTAGTTGGCTTTCTAAAATTAGCGCCTTCTAGCATTGCTGGCCAAAATAAGCTGTGGAAGTAGATAATGTCTTTACCAATAAAGTGATAAAGCTCTGCGTCTGAACCCTCAGCCCAAAATTCATCAAAGTTGATGCCTGTTTTGTCACACAGGTTTTTAAAGCTCGCCATGTAACCAATAGGGGCATCTAACCAAACGTAGAAGTATTTGCCCGGTGCATTTGGAATTTCAAAACCAAAATAAGGTGCATCGCGGCTAATATCCCATTGCTGCAGGCCATCGGTAAACCATTCATCTAGCTTATTAGCCATTTCTTGTTGAATAGTGCCCGAGTGTAGCCATTCTTTTAGCATGCCTTCAAATGCTGGTAGGTCAAAAAAGTAATGCTCAGAATCTTTAAGTACAGGCTCAGCGCCCGACATTACAGAACGTGGGTTGATTAAATCTGTAGGGCTGTATGTAGCACCACATGAATCACAACTGTCGCCGTTTTGGTTTTCAGCCTTACACGTTGGGCAAGTACCTGTTACAAAACGATCAGGTAAGAAAATACCTTTTTCAGGGTCGAATAATTGCGAAATAGTGTGCTTTTTAATATGACCGGCATCGTTTAGCCGGTTATAAATAAGCTCGCTTAATTCTTTATTTTCTTGGCTGTGTGTGCTGTGGTAGTTATCAAATTTGATATTAAAGTCAGCAAAGTCGCGTTGGCGCTCTATGCTCACTTGTTTTACCGCTTCTTCAGGCGTGATCCCTTGCTTTTGCGCATTAAGCATAATTGGTGTGCCGTGGGCATCGTCTGCGCAAACATAATAAGCTTCGTTGCCCTGTAGTTTTTGAAAACGTGACCAAATATCAGTTTGAATATATTCCAATAAATGACCTAAGTGAGTAGGGCCATTTGCATAAGGTAATGCGCTGGTAATCAGGATCTTTCGCTGCGTCATAATCATTCCGAATTGAGGATAAAACGCCGTTTTTATTATACAAACGGCAATTATCATTAATTTATCTACAAGCTATCTGCTTAGAGTGCGCATAGCTTATGGATTTTTATTAATTGACTGGTGTTAATGCCCTGAATGTTACATAATTCCGTGGCACTTTTCATCAAAGAAACGCTATTTAATTGCTATGTTTGGACTGTCGAAACTATTCTCTTCTAAATCGGTGCAAAAACAACCGATTATTACTGCCTTAGCGGCATATCGTAGTGCGGCTTTTGCCGTCGGTATTGACGAAAGCTTCATTAATACTATTACTCAAAATGACGATAAATCACTACACATTAAATTAACCCTGCCATTTGCTGGGCAATCAGAAATGCCTTTAGTGGAGCAGCACGTAAGTGAAAGCTTAAATGTGCCTGTAACAATTAGCGCCAAGGTTATCATTAAAGAGGCAGCTAAGTTTAAGGCGATTAAACATATTGTGCTTATTGCCTCAGGCAAAGGCGGAGTAGGTAAGTCGACTACTGCTGTTAACTTGGCGGGTGCCCTTAAAAACGAAGGCGCAAAGGTCGGTATTTTAGATGCTGATATTTATGGCCCATCTATTCCAATGCTTTTAGGCTTGGTGGGTGCAGAGCCCGTCACTAAAGATAACAAACAGCTACAGCCTTTTGATGCAAACGGCATTAAAGCGCAGTCAATTGGCTTTTTAGTCCCAAGCGATGACGCCACCGTATGGCGCGGGCCAATGGCTTCAGGCGCGCTTAGCCAATTGCTTAACGAGACTGATTGGGGCGAGCTTGATTACTTAATTGTAGATATGCCACCGGGCACTGGTGATATTCAACTTACAATGAGCCAAAAAGTACCAGCGAGCGGCACTGTTATTGTCACTACGCCGCAAGACTTAGCCCTTGCCGATGCGCAAAAAGGCATTGCCATGTTTAATAAAGTAAACGTGCCAGTGCTGGGCTTAATAGAAAACATGAGCCATTACATTTGCAGCCATTGCGGCGAAGCTAACCACGTATTTGGTAAAGACGGCGCACAAAAACTTGCGCACAAGCACGGCGTACCCGTACTTAGCCATATTCCACTTGCAATAGATATACGCGAGTATTCTGAGCAAGGAAAACTTATTGCCAACGATAACGACGCGGCGATAAGCAAAACATACAGCGCAGCAGCGAGGCTTATAGCCAGCACGCTCTATTATCAACAGCATCACAATGCAATTGAAATTGTGATTACAGAAGATTAATAAATAATGAGACTTTCAGACACACATATTAATGAATACCTAAGCGATGGTCGCATTGTTATTGAGCCTGCGCCAACAAGTGACATGATTTCAGGCGTAACTGCCGATTTGCGATTAGGTAATAAATTCAGAACTTTTAATGCGCATAATGCAGCATACGTCGATTTAAGTGGTCCAAAAGATCAGCTAAATAAAGCCATGGAATCAATCATGAGTGAAGAAATAGTGCTTGATGAAGATGAAGCATTCTTTTTACACCCAGGTGAACTCGCACTTGCTATAACGCACGAAAAAGTAACTCTGCCAGCAGACATAGTAGGGTGGTTAGATGGGCGCTCATCGCTTGCGCGTTTAGGTTTAATGGTGCATGTAACTGCGCACCGAATCGACCCAGGCTGGAGCGGTAATATTGTTTTAGAGTTTTACAACTCAGGTAAATTACCACTGGCGCTTCGCCCACTGATGAAAATTGGTGCTATGAGCTTTGAAATGCTATCGGGCCCGTGTGAAAACCCATACAATATCCGTAAAGATGCAAAATATAAAGATCAAAACAGCGCAGTAGCAAGTCGTATTAGTGACGATAAGTAATTACTAAATAAAGCTTTTATTCGTCCATTTTATGAAGCGCATAACCCAGTAGTGCAAAATACTGGTTAAGCGCTTCATTTGCTTTATTAAGCGTGTGCAACAAGTTTGCTAAGTATAAAGATGAAAGTTTTATACCTTTAATTCAATATTTACAATAATAGCCATTTATTTTAATAGTGAAGTGAGAATACAACGGTAATTAATGATTCTTCCCTTTGGTACTATCTATTCAAACAAATCTTTCTTTAAACGCCGTAGGGCTTAATCCGATTATCTTAATAAATACTTTGCGAAAACTGTTAACATCGTCATAGCCAATATTCAGAGCCACTCGCTCAAAACTGTGAGTGGTCGATTCTAATGGCTCACATGCCTTTTGCACTCTTATTTTTTGAATATACTGTATCGGCTTTAATGTTGTGGCATGGGTAAATTGTCGAAGAAATGTTCGCTCGCTCATACAGGCCAAAGCTGCTAGCACAGAAACATTCAGTGTTTTACTATAATTTGCTTGAATGAAATGCTGAACTAGTAATATTTGTTTATTCCCGTGATTAAGTTTTGGCGAAAAGCTACCGTAATAGCGTTGTTCTCTTCTACCCGTATCAACGATAAGAAACTTTCCAAGTGTACGCATAACGTGTGGTTTTGTGAATTGAGCCACGATTTCTAGCCCTAGATCAATCCATGACATCAGCCCTCCTGCGCTAATAATATCACCGTCATTAATTAGTAAACTTTCAATCTCAAGAGATACTTTGGGGAATGTCTCATGAAATTCATCAGCTAATTGCCAATGTGTTGTAGCAACACGATTATTTAATAAGCCTGTTTTGGCAAGTATAAATGCACCAGCGCAAGCAGAGCATAATATAGTCCCTTTTTGATGAGCCTCGTTGAGGTATTGCAACAACTTGGGTTGAGGCGTGTAGTAATAATCACCATCTAAGTTTGGTGGGAGAATAATAATATCACTTTGGCTCATCCCATCTAAATCTATATCGGGCTGAATGACCTTTACAGAGAACTGAACTTCAAGCTGGCTTTCTATAACTATCCTGTTTGCCAAAAAAATAACTCTTTAAAGCCTTGTACTGCACTTTGTAGGGCGTTGGGGTAGTCGATAATTGTGATCTGAACATGCTTTGTCATTTTTAAACTGATTTATGGCTATTTCGCCATCGGTGTAATGAGTTGATGTTTTGCATAATAGTCTCAACAGATAACCTAAACAACATAAGAGAGATTATTATGTCTAACATAGCATTACTACTTATTGATTTACAAAACGATTATTACTCTACATTCGAAGGAGCTAAATGGCCTCTGTCTGGAACTGAAAAAGCCTCAGAAAATGCAGCAATACTACTAGCTCAATTTCGTGATAATGGTATGCCTGTAGTTCATGTTCGTCATGAGTTTCCTTCTGACGAGGCTCCGTTCTTTGTGCCTAACTCTGATGGTGCGAAAATCCATCCTACGGTTACTCCAATTGAAGGTGAGCCGGTCGTTTTAAAGCATCAAATAAATAGTTTTCGCGATACTGATTTACAAAGAGTACTAGAAGAGCTCAACGTTGAAAGGTTGATTATTGTTGGTGCTATGAGCCATATGTGTATTGATGCTGTTACTCGTGCTGCAGTAGATTTTGGCTATGAATGTCATGTAGCACATGATGCTTGTGCTACATTAGATCTTGAATTTAATGGGGTGGTAGTATCTGCACATAATGTTCATCATGCATTTATGGCTGCATTGAGCTTTGGTTATTGTAATGTTCAGAGCACAAACAAATTACTAGATTTAGTTCGCTAACCATTAGTACAGGTAATGGTTTAGCTAAGCATCACTTTATGAGCTGATTTAATCCATTTTATGAAGCGCATAACCCAGTAGTTCAAAGTACTGGTTAAGCGCTTCATTTGCTTTATTAATATGCTCAGCGTTTGGGTATATTAAATTACTACTTTGTAAGCCCCCCACTAAAAAGCTATTTTTTATACTTGAATGCCGCTCAATACAGGCTTCAAAACAACGTGCAGCAAGTTCTTCTGGCATGCTCATATAATTCATGTTTTGTGCTTTATCGTGTTCCATGCATGTTTGTACAAAGCTATTTGCATCAACGCCGTGCTCATCTAAAAATACATTTTTATAAAAACTGTTCAAAGCATTATTAAGTGGGTGCGATAAATTAGGCGTGTTTGAAAGCCATAATTTTGAGGCAAAACCAAATCGTGGTTTTGCTGCAAATAAATGCTCGCTTATATGATGGTCAAACGCATGAAACCATTCGTGAGCAAGTGCACCACCGCCTGCATTTTTTGCAAGGGCAAGTGTTTGAGAGGCTGCATTATAATGCGCTTGTACACCTTTTTGACCGCCATGACCAAATGCAAAATTAAGTTTGCCACGAAGACCAATAGCTTTGGGCGGTAAATGCAGTATTTGTGCAAGGTCGGCCAGTGCATCGTAAATTAAATTAGCGCTAATGTAGCGCTCTTCTTTAGTTACCCATTTACCGACGACCATAGATCTAAAGCCAAAGGTATCTCTTATATCGCTAAAGTCGACTTGGTCGTCAAAGCGATAGTCGGGGCCTTGGCGAGTAAAGCCACGTTTTAGCCTGTTAGGGTAGTTACGCATTGCAAGTTTCATATAGTAACGAATTTAATCTAAGTAACGTGCTTTTACGTGCTCGGGCATGTGTTGGGTTTGTTTTTGTATTAATTCATCAAGCACATTATAAAGTGGTGCAGGATTTAGCTGCTCTATTAAAAACAAACTATGTGCTACGGCTTCAAGTGTGGATAGGCTGTCGGCCCTAGGGGCTTTACGAATAGCATAACGATTTTTAGGTAACTGTTTAAAACTGACCGTTTTGAATTGATTTAGCAATGTGGTGAGCTGCAAAATTTTGTAGGCTTTTTTCCATGTACCATCAACCACGATTAAATGGGTGATGTTTTTTATATTAGATTGCTCAGCGCTATCGTCTAAATTTACAGCGTGTTCGTTAGGGTAGAGCAAAACAGTTGAGCTTACTGGCAGTGATTTAAGAATAGAAAAGTCGTCATTATTTTCGCCTTTGACTATTTGGCAATCAGTTAGACACAAATTGAGTAGTTTAGCGGTATTCTTTGCTATTTTTTCTTCGCTTGGGTGCTGTAGAATAATAACCTTAACTTTGTTGTTTATATTTGTAATTGCGCTGCAAATACAGGTGTTAAGTGCAAAGTTACAATGATTACAAAGTGTGCGTGCCATTTAATAAACTTTTTGTTGCCAGTATGATCCCCACAATTATACATTTATAAGGTAATTAAGTTGGTTTTTTTTACGCATCAATATAAAGTAGTACTATTAAACTGTAATTTACATGGATTGTTTTAAGGGCTTAAAATATGACAGAAATAAATATTGATACATCAGCATTAGAGAGTATGGAATCGTTATTGGGTGAGCAGTTTGCTGATACACTTGATTTTTGCTGCTCGGAGTTTGAGCGTTTAGGCTCTGAAGTTTTAGCAACCATTGGAAAAGACAGAGAAGCGGCGATTCGTCATTCTCATAGCTTAAAATCTAACGCTGCGCAGTTTGGTGCTTCAAGCCTTGCTGAAGTATCTCGCGTTATTGAACAAAATTTAAACCTAGATAACTTAGCTGAAGCCATCGACGCATCTAATAGCTTAATGGCTCAAGTAACAGGCTCTCAAGCTAAGCTAAATGAATGGTTAGCATCTCGTTAATTATTGAAACTGAAACGTGAATTTATTTCAGTACTAAGTAATCAAATACACTGGCATTTTGCGCCTTTACTAGGTTAGTCTAAAGACTCACTAGGGCGTGTTGATCTTTCGGGATTGGATTTGCAACGAGTGTCTGGTTTTTAGGTTAGGCAGAGCCTATGCAGTGTGGTTTTTCCACATAAATAGGCGATAACAACACATAAAATCCAAACACGCATTGCCCAGAGGGTTCTTCCTAGGGGCTATTTTCTCTTTGTTACTCAATTTTTACTTAGCCCACTAGGTTACAAATCTCGCGCCGCGATTAAATCGCCCCTAGGTTGAACAAATTTAATCCATAAAGTCAATACGCCCTAAAGAGGTAAAAATGTCTGATATTAAAAAGAGTCACAAATTAGAAGGTGTATGTTATGACATTCGTGGGCCGGTTTTAGCGCAAGCTAAAAAAATGGAAGACGAAGGTCAAAAAGTATTAAAATTGAATATAGGTAATCCGGCTGCTTTTGGTTTTGATATGCCAGAAGATATGCACCGAGATATTATCCGCAACTTATATTCAGCTCAAGGTTACTGTGACTCTAAAGGCCTCTATTCAGCTCGCGTGGCTATTTATCAACACTACCAACAACGTGGATTACATAATTTAGATGTAGATAACATTTATATTGGTAATGGCGTAAGCGAACTTATTCAGATGATCACCCAAGCGCTATTAAATAATGGTGACGAAGTGCTTATTCCTGCTCCAGATTATCCACTTTGGACTGCTTCGGTCACGTTATCGGGTGGTAATCCGGTACATTATTTATGTGATGAAGAGCAAGATTGGTTTCCGGACATTGCCGATATAAAAAGTAAAATCACGTCTAAAACCAAAGCGCTGGTATTAATTAATCCTAATAACCCTACTGGTGCGGTTTACAGTGATGATTTGTTAATGCAATTAATTGATATAGCGCGTGAACATAAACTGCTGTTATTGAGCGATGAGATTTACGAAAAGATTTTATACGATGGTATAACGCATACTTCAATCGGCTCACTTTGCGACGATGTGCCTATTATTACTTTTAATGGTTTAGCAAAAACATACCGTGCAGCAGGGCTGAGAATGGGGTGGATGGTTCTAAGCGGTCGTACCTCGGTAATGGATGATTTACGCAAAGGCCTAGAAATACTTTCATCTATGCGTTTGTGCGCAAATGTACCTGCACAGTATGCGATTCAACAGGCTTTGGGCGGCGTGCAATCAATTGATAGTCTAATAAACCCGGGTGGTCGCTTGTATGAGCAGCGTGATATTGCATGGCGCGGATTAAATGATATTGAAGGCATTAGTTGTAAAAAACCTAAAGGCGCACTCTATGCGTTTGCCAAAGTAGATACAGCACTTTTTAACGTCAAAGATGATGAAAAGATGATGTACGATTTGCTAAAAGCCGAAAAAATATTACTTGTACATGGCAGGGCGTTTAATTGGCCAGATCCTGATCATTTTAGGTTGGTCTTTTTACCAAGCAAAGATGATTTATCCGATGCAATGTTAAAAATGAAGCGCTTTTTTAAAGACTATCGCCAAGTATAGTTATTAAAAAAATAATAAAAAAACGAGCCAAATTTGGCTCGTTTTTTACTTTAGTCATGAATATATTAACAGGGCGTGTTGATCTTTGTGGATTGAAATTTGTTCAATCTAGGGGCGATTAAATCGCGACGCGAGGTTTGTAACCTAGTGGGCCAAGTAAAACCGAGCAACAAAGAGTTAATTGCCGCTAGGCAGAACCCTTCGGGCAGCGCATGTTTGGCATTTATGCTGCGTTATCGCCTATTTATAGGGAACAACCACAGTTCATAGGCTCTGGCTTGTCTAAATACCAAACATTCTGCTGCAAATTCAACCACGAAAGTTCAGCACGTCCTAGTACGCTTTATCTACACGGACTGTGTTGTCGTTCAAGTACACTAATCTTACGTTATCGCCTTTGCTAAAACGCATTGATTGGTCCTGATCTTGAACAACCATAAACTGGTCGCCATTTTCAACTTGTATTAATAACTCTACAAAGTGATTTTGCTGATAATGACTTTGCTGCTGCCTATTATGTGCAACACTGCCGCCAATTACCGAACCTAATATTGTTGCTACTGTGCGGCCGCTACCACCACCAAACTGGTTGCCTACTACGCCACCGAGTAATGCACCGCCGAAGGTTTTCCAGCCGTTGTTTTTGTCTTGAATGATTTCTTGTTCGGTAATATTGCGTACCGATTTTACGTCACCAAATAAAACTTGCTGCACAGGGACTGCTTTATTGCGCTCGTATTGAGCAAAAGTTGGCGCGCTCACACTAAGTAGGGCACACATTATTAATATTATAGCTTTCATAATAATCTCCTATTGGTAGCCTTTATGGGCTTATTAGCCCGTAAAGGCTTAGTAACTACCAGCCAAAGGTTGATTTTTCTTTAGTTTTACGAATTTCAGTTTCGTCTGCCCACTCAACTAGGCCGCTTTCCATATCCATTAAGCGCATTGTAAATTTATAGTATACGTCTGATTTATCGGCATTTGATTTAACTATGCTAGATAAATTTCCGTATAACATATATTGCGCGCCAATTTGTTTACCAAATGCAACGGCTGTTGCAGGGTTAACAAGGGCATCTTCATTTTGAAACGTTAATTGCTCACGTACTGACTCAACACGGGTCATATCTACAAAACGGAACTTACCGCTGCGTAGCATTTGTGTTGAGATTGAATCGGTGATTGATTCTGTATCAATGTGCTCGCTGGTTTTATTTTTAATACGCTCAACAAATACTACAGGGCGTTTATTAGCGGTCATTGTGCCAACAACAGATGAGCTGAGTAATGAGTCGGTCATTTGGCTCGCTACTTTTTGTAAGTCGGTAGAACCAAAATTAATATCTGTTGTTTCTACTGCTTGTGCATCGCCATAACTTACTACGGCTTTATTAGCACAGCCACTTAATACTAAAGCGCTGAGGCCAACTAAAGCGTAAGTTGATGCTGTTTTAAATTTGTTACTGGTGATCATGGTTGTTTCCTTTAATCTTTAAATTCTTGTGATTCGGTAGACACTTCTCTTACTGCTAAAGAAAAGGTAACCGCATCAGAGCTAGGTGCTAAGCCCGGTAATTGTGTTTTTGCAAAACCAAATAAGGTGAGTGCTTGCCAAGGTGAATGATTGCCTTTAATAACAAAGCCGTCTTTATCAAACCAATTAAATTGATACTGCAAATACTGTGATTTTTTATACTGGCTCGAAAGTGTCACTACTACATCGGTCAACTGGTTGGTTTGACGTGTTTTAACATCAGTAATGGCCAGCTTTTTACCGAGCTCTGGGTTATCTACACGTAATTGCTCATTAAACTGATTTTTATTTTGTTCAACAGAAATACCCGATGTAACCGGTTTGCTGGAACATGCACTGAGCATTAAGACTGCTAATAATGGCGCTATGTATTTCATGATGGCTCCTAAAGTTGAACTACGTGGTAATTAAAGTAGTTATTAACGGAGGTTAAGTAAATTAACGTTAACCCTTGCTTACTAATGGTAAAATTTATAGGTGCTTGTGTGCCTATATGCAGAGAATGCTCACCTGCGTTTAGGCTTTCCCTTGCAACACTTATTTGATTTGGAAGTGTAAGCCAACTGCGTGTATCAGCTTGCTCAGAAGCCAAATTATAAATATTGGCAAGTATATTACCTACGTCACCAGCACTGCGTGCAAGCTCTGCACGGACTTTTTCTTTAGCTACTAACCTAAGCACTTGACGAGCTACTTTTGCAGGTATTTGATCTTCTAATGTTTTAGCTGCAAGTGCTTCAATGTGTACTAATGGGCTCAGCTCCAAGCTTTGTGCATCTATGTTTATATTATGAAGGCGACGCACATAGGCATTATCTTTATATACTGGCATTGCAAGGCTATAAAAGCGCGCATCGCCGCGTGATGAATAAATTGGTAAGCGCAGTTTAAATTCATCTTGTTTTGGTACTAAGCCTTGTTCAAATAAAACAATTACTTCGCCTTGTGTTGCAGAAATAGTGGGTGCATCACTAAAACGTTTTTTAAATTCACTTAGATCTTGGTCAAACCCTTGTTTTTTAGCTAGGCGCATTACGTCCTGCTGTAAATAAATATTGTTAGGTTGTATAGCCAGTGCTTTTTTATAATCAATATAAGCATCGTCATACTGCTTAGCACTTTGGTAAAGCAAAGCAGATAAATAAAATGTATAGGCATTTTGAAAGCCATTTTTTACATCTCTGGTTACATTGCCCATGCTAGGGTAGTGCTGCTGCGCTTCTTTAACGGTTGAGTCGCCATCTGTTTTATTTTCGCTTAGTGCATCAACTTGTACTTTATTAGCACGGCGAATTTCAACCAAAGCGCCTTCTACATCATTTTTATACACGTAGTTAAGTGCTTTATAACTATGAAGCATACTCATTTCGTAAGCCGTTGGTACATAAGTAATGGCTGAGTCGTTAGTAAATAACGCATTGCTTTGTTCAAGCCCCGCACTTACTTGTATTTTGGCGGCTTCGCGTTTTTTTTGCATTTGCGTATACACGTTCTCAAATTTACTTTGTGCCTCTTGTGGCGTATTGGCTAAGTCGTTTAAGCGAGCTTGCTCAAGTTGGTTGAGTAAGTAGCTACTGTGCATGGTGCTATTATTGGCAATAAGGGATCGTGCTTCTTCGATGTTATTTTTCTCGATCGCATTTCTTATTGGTGTCATTTGCGTGGCATAGTCATTAAATAGGTCATTAAAGCCCATTGTGCTACACCCACTTAAAATACAACAAAAGCTTAAAATTATACTTAGGCGCACTGCGCACTCCTCTTAATTTACTTGCATACATTAACATATTATTTTTATTTGAATGTGTGAAATATTGTAAAAAATCGTAGAGTAAAACTGCCTGTCAATAAGGAAATATAAAATGACATTGGTGAACAAAGCGTGAACTTTTCTTGTTAAGTGAAATGCTTATACAGATGAGGTGGTCTATTAAATACAACACTCCCTTTGCACAGTTGTATCAATCCTGTTTAAATGTGTCGCTCAGTAAAGCGTTTGTAGGCTTTTATAGTTACACTTTAAGCTTAGAGGGTTAATTAGATTATTAATTTAAACAATGCTGTGACTCGTTTTTGATTGCTAAGGAATTTTTTTGAAAGCTACATTGTATACAATTATTGCCTTAATCGCGTTTGCCGCAAACTCTCTTTTTTGCAGAATGGCTTTAGCCGAAGGCTATATAGATGCTTGGAATTTTACTGTTATTCGTTTACTAAGCGGAGCTGCATGTTTGGGCATTATAATGGCTATTTATACCCATAATTTAAAACGAAAAGGTACATTTAACCCCGCTATTTTAAGTGATAAAGGAAGCTGGCGAAGCAGTATTAGTCTTCTTATTTACGCGCTTTGTTTTTCGATTGCATACCTTGAGCTAGATACAGGAACCGGTGCACTTATTTTGTTTTCAGCCGTGCAACTCACTATGATTGGCTGGGGTATATATCAAAAAGAGCAGTTGAGTGTGCTTCAGTGGTGCGCGTTTATAGTGGCGCTAGGCGGCTTTGTATATTTAATGCTGCCATCTGCTGCTGTACCTTCGTTATTAGGTGCATCACTTATGGCACTCAGTGGTGTGGCATGGGGTATTTACAGTATTCGCGGTAAAGTGTGTGTATCGCCACTGCGTACAACTGGGTTCAACTTTATAAGAAGCTTAGTTGCTATCCCTATTTTATTACTTGTTGGTATGAGTTATTTAAAAAATATGACTATTGAAGGAGTGTTACTTGCATGTGCTTCAGGTGCAATAGCTTCTGGGATTGGGTACAGTGTTTGGTATGTGGCAATGCCGCTGCTTAAAAGCACCCAGGCGGCTGTTGTGCAGCTTTGTGTGCCGGTACTTGCAGCCATTGCCGGGGTCTTGTTTTTATCAGAGCAGGTAACAATGGAGTTTATAGTTGCAAGCTCCTTGATATTAGGCGCTGTGCTAGTATTTATTTTAAATAAAAAGAAGGCTTAATATCATTTAAGTTAACCTTCTTTTATGGTGGACTCACGTTTGTTACAAAGCGTTTATAAATAGCAGGTAAGTTATCAAGTATTGCCTGCTTACCCTGTAGTTCACTATTTTTTATGCATTCAAAAAGTACTTGCTCGCTAAGTGTATTCACTAACAATTGTGATTGCTTGATATGGCTTAT
Organism: Pseudoalteromonas sp. 5Ae-yellow; assembly: GCF_014077565.1. Lineage (NCBI taxonomy): Bacteria > Pseudomonadati > Pseudomonadota > Gammaproteobacteria > Alteromonadales > Pseudoalteromonadaceae > Pseudoalteromonas > Pseudoalteromonas sp. 5Ae-yellow. Next base: position 16,187 of record NZ_JACGWD010000045.1, on the reverse strand, counting down.
ATGCCAAAGCTCTGGTGCTACGCCGCCTAAATCATGTTGGTAAGGGCGATAAAAACCAAATTTATCTAAGTTAGTATCAAGCCAATTACTCAAAGGCGCAAACGGCCCACCCTGCAGGTATTCATCAGGTGTTAGCTGTAGTTTATAATCATCACTTACTGCAGCTTTATCAAACACGTCTAAATCGGTGCCTAAATGGTGCCTGCTAGCCCCAGGTAGTGCAGAGTAGAGCATTATTGCTATGCATTTATCTACATCATTTAATTTAGTTAAATCGACAATCTCTTGTTGTTTATTAAAAACAGGTCGAATACCTAAAAATTTATTATTCCAAATAATTGATTGACGATTAAAGTCGCGAAAACTTGAGGCAATAGTAAGCTCAAATCCCGCTTTTTGTGCTGCACTTTGCAGCGCTAAAAAATCGCTAATAATAGCGCTGTGCAAGCGATGATTTTGTATATCAGTTAAATGTGTATCACTTTGCCCTGTAATACACTGTACTGATGTGGGTTGAGTGACATCCATTATGTTAAAAGTTGCTCTAATATTTGCTCGTAAATGTCGGTAAGGGCAATTAAATCATCGGTACTTACGCATTCATCCACTTTATGAATAGTGGCGTTACGTGGACCAAGTTCAATTACTTTAGCGCCAGTTTGAGCAATAAAGCGACCGTCAGATGTACCACCCGTGGTTTCTAGATTCGTGGTTAAATCGGTTACTGATTTAATCGCTTTAACTGTGGCATCAACAAGCGGGCCGTGCTCGGTAATAAAAGGTAAGCCATTTACTATCCAGCTTAATTCATAATTTAAGTCATGCTTTTGTAGAATGTCATTTACACGTTGCTGTAATTGCTCATACGTTACTTGCGTGCTAAATCTAAAGTTAAACTGTACTTCGAGCTCACCCGGAATAACATTACCCGCCCCCGTGCCACCATTAATATTAGAAATTTGAAAGCTGGTGGCGGGGAAGTATTCGTTGCCGTTATCCCACACCGTTTGGCTAAGTTCAGTAAGTGCTGGCGTCGCTAAGTGAATTGGGTTTTTTGCTAAATGCGGGTAGGCCACATGACCTTGTATACCCTTAACGGTTAAAAAAGCGGTAAGTGAACCTCTGCGACCATTTTTAACCACATCACCGAGTACATCGCGTGATGAGGGCTCGCCTACAAGACACATATCAATTTTTTCACCGCGTGCTTCTAATGTATCAATTACGCGAGTAGTCCCGTTTACAAATGGACCTTCTTCGTCTGAGGTGATTAAAAAAGAAATTGAACCTTTATGATCTGGATGTTTAGTAACAAAGCGCTCGGTTGCCACAAGCATTGCAGCTAATGAGCCTTTCATATCGGCAGCACCACGCCCATGTAATAGGCCATCTTTTATTAATCCTGAAAACGGCGGATGTTGCCAATTTTGTTCAGGACCGGTTGGTACAACATCAGTGTGACCTGCAAAACAAAAATGTGGCGATTGTGTGCCTTTTCGAGCCCAAGTATTAAGTGTGTCGGTAAAAAATAATGACTCTATATTAAAGCCAATCGCAGCAAGGCGATCGTTCATCATTTGTTGGCAGCCAGCATCTTCTGGCGTTACTGATTCACGTTGGATTAGTGCTTGGGCGAGTTTAATTACATCATTAGTCATTATTAAAAATCTCGTCGTATTGGGCTGCTTTAAAACCTAAATGGTAAGTTCCATTGTTTACCAGTACTGGGCGTTTGATCATGGCAGGTTGTTCAACTAATAATGGGGTAGCACTTTCTTTAGTTAGGCTCTGTTTTTGCTCATCAGATAATGCGCGATAAGTAGTGCCTCTTTTATTAACAAGTTGCTCCCAATCGAGCTTATTTGCAAAATCACTCACCATTTGCTCGTTTACGCCATCTTTGCGGTAATCATGAAAAGTGAATTCTATATTGTTGTCGGCTAAGTATTTTTTTGCTTTTTTTATCGTATCGCAGTTGCTAATACCGTATAGAGTGATCATAAATCTAGTTCTTCTTAATAATAGTTAATAGGGTGTCTTCGCCCGCATTTACATGCGAATGTGAGTAATGAAACGTGCCAAGATTATTGCCGTTTAGTAAAATTAAACTAGCAAGCATTGGAGTATCAAGTTCTCGTAAATCAAAATAAGCAAGGCGTTGACCTTTGCATATTTTGCTACCATTGAGTTGTGCAATATGGGTATGCGTAATTGATTGCGAATCAGGGATAGTTAAGTTAATCAAGGCTTTTAGACCATTATTAGCTTGTAGAATAAACTCAGTGCCTGCATTTTTTACTTGTAATAAAGTTCCATCAAACGGTGCTAAAATTTTATGACTTGTTAGTTGCGCCATAATACCAGGGCCCAGAGTGCCAAAACGAAAAAAAGGTTCTGGGTGCTCTTTCAGTTCAATTACTTTACCTGTAAATGGGCTGGTAATATTTATTGCGTTAAGAGGCGTTTTATTTTGAGCTAAATAGTCAATTTTTTGAGCTTTCATAAGTTAATTTACCACCACGTTATAACCCTCTTTTCTTAAAGCTGAAATAGCATTATCTGCAGTGTGTTTTTTTATGAGAATATAATCAGTATCGTAGGTTGAGATTGAAAAGATAGAAATTTTAGCTCGCGCTAATACGCCTGAAATATTAGCCATAATTCCGGTTAACGAAAAGCCAAGTGGACCTACAACCTCTAAAGCTTGCCAGTCTGGTTCGGTATCCAGGCTTTTTACTTCAAAATCGCTTGGGCATACAATTGAAAGTTCATCATGGGTTTTAGAAATAAAAAATAAAGATTGCTTTAAAAGTGCCGCAGGTATGTCGGCATCTACATCTAAACTATGTATAGATAAAATTGTGCTGAGTAATTGTAATGTTTGTTTTGACATTAAACGCCTGCGATACAGCATTATTGATAGCTTAATAGTATAGATTATTGCCTTCAAGTTAAAGGTGTAACCGAGACTAAAATAGGCATTTGGGAGTAGGTTTTAATAGAGATTACAAACTTACCCACAATTTCTGTGGGTAAGTATGGGGGTTGCAGGGTATAAATAGCCTAACTAGTTAATTATTAAATAAATAATAGCTAGGCTATAAAAAATACACGTTGCGTTTATTGAGTAATTTGCGCTTCTGCTTGTGCTGCCTGAATTGCAGTTAAGGCGATTGTATACACAATATCATCAACTAATGCACCACGGCTTAAATCGTTTACAGGTTTGCGCATACCTTGCAGCATAGGGCCAATACTTATTAAGTCGGCACTTCTCTGCACTGCTTTATATGTAGTATTACCCGTATTTAAATCTGGGAATATAAATACAGTCGCTTTACCGGCTACAGGGCTGTTAGGTGCTTTTTTAAGAGCTACGTTTTCCATTATAGCGGCATCGTATTGTAGTGGACCGTCGATAATTAAATCAGGACGTTTTTGTTTTGCAATTTTTGTGGCTTCACGTACTTTTTCAACATCGGCACCGGTACCAGAAGTGCCCGTGCTGTAGCTGATCATGGCAACACGTGGCTCTATACCAAATGCAGCTGCAGAGTCGGCAGATTGAATCGCTATATCTGCAAGCTGTTCAGAATTAGGGTCTGGGTTAATCGCACAGTCACCGTAAACTAACACTTGGTCAGGTAGTAGCATAAAAAATACAGATGATACTAGCGATGACCCTGGCGCTGTCTTAATTAATTGCAGTGGTGGGCGAATTGTATTTGCCGTAGTGTTTACCGCGCCCGATACTAAACCGTCCACTTTACCTTGCTCAAGCATCATTGTACCCAGTACGACGTTATCTTGTAGTTGCTCTTGTGCTACTACGGCAGTTAGGCCTTTGCTTTTACGAATTTCGACCATAGGCGCAATATAATCATTAATAATACTTTTTGGCTCGATAATAGTTACATGTTCGTTTAGCTCAATACCTTGCTGTTGCGCAATACGCATTATTTCTTCGCGATCGCCCAGTAATATAGTTTTAGCAATCCCGCGTTGACCACAAATAGCAGCCGCTTTAATTGTACGAGGCTCATTGCCTTCTGGCAGAACAACTGTTTTACCTGCTTTACGCGCTTTAGTGGTAAGTAAGTAACGAAATGCGGGCGGTGATAACTTGCGAGTTTTACCTACACTTTTAGCTAGAGTATCTAGCCAGCTTGAATTGATATGCTCTGCGTTGTGATCTTTTACTTTTTCAATACGTTGGTCATCATCATTTGGTACTTCCATATTAAAGTTATGCAGTAATAATGATGTACGCCATGTGTCGGCATCGGTTGCAAGTATTGGTAAACCGGTTTGCATGGCTTGCTCACACAAGGCCATTATACGCGGTTCTGGTTCAAAACCACCGGTAAGCAATATGGCGCCAAGTTTGGTGCCATTCATAGCTGATAAACACGCAGCAACAAGTATGTCAGAGCGATCGCCCGGTGTTACTAATAAAGCGCCTGGCGTAAAATAGTTTAAAATATTTGAAACCGTACGAGCACAAAAAGTAATACGTCGCAGGCGACGATGAAGCATATCGCCTTCGTTAATTATTGTTGCTTTTAAATACGCACTTAAGTCTTTTACGCGCGGCGCTACTAAGTCAAAATCCCACGGGATTGCGCCAAGTAACATGAACGGATTATTTTTAAAAATAGGCAGGGAGGCTAAACGATTTAACTCGTTTTCAAGCTCTTCAGGTTTGTATGAGTCTACTAAATCGGCGCGTGCACGACCTTCTTCATCAAGTGGCGCGTTTACTTTATTAAAAATACAGCCCAGTACGCGAGGATGATCGATACCACCGTAGTTACCTGCTGCAATTTCAAGGCGGTCTTCTATTTGAGTAATGGTGTAATTACCAGGGGTAAGTACAAATACAATTTCGGCGCCGAGTGTTTGCGCAATTTCGCGGTTTACACGCCCAGCATAAGGTTGGCGACGAGTAGGTACCATACCTTCAATAATAGCGACTTCGTCGTCGTTTATTTTACTTTCAAAGCGTTCAACAATTTCCTCTAGTAGATCATCACCTTTACCGTCGCCAATCATTTGCTCTGCATAATCAAGTGCAAAAGGCATTGGTGGGTTAATAGGTGAGCCTTGAGTGACTATTTGTGTTGATTTTTCAGGGCCTGTTTCACCTGAACGTGGCTGAGCGATGGGTTTAAAAAAGTTAACTTTAACTGTTTTTTGTTCAAGTGCACGCACTAAGCCAACTGATACCGACGTTAAACCAACACCGGTAGAAACAGGAATTAACATAATACGACGTGCCATATTAAAGCTCCTTCACGATATTTGCAGCATCAAGGGCAATGACCCATTCTTCATTAGTTGGCATTACAACTGCTTTGACGTGTGAATTTTTACAGCTAATAACACCGCCTTGACCAAAGCGCGCATTAAGGTTGGCTTGCGGATTACACTTAATGCCTAAAAAGGCAAGTTGTGTAATTACTTTTTCACGAATAATATCTGAGTTTTCACCAATACCACCCGTAAAAATCACAGCATCAAGGCGCTGTAATGGGACCATATACGCTGCAATTTGTTTTGAAAGGCGGTAGCAAAACATGTCAATTGCGATTATCGCTTTTTTATTCCCGGCTATAGCGGCTTCTTCAATGGTACGGCAATCGTTAGAAAGCTCGCTAATACCTAACAAGCCACTTTTTTGGTTTAGTAGGTTATCTATTTGCTGGGCTGTGTAATCAAGTTGGGTGGTTAAAAAGTTAAATAAGCCAGGGTCAATATCGCCGCTACGTGTGCCCATTATCAGCCCCTCTAGAGGCGTTAGTCCCATGCTGGTATCAACACTCTTACCATTTTTAATCGCGCATACAGAACAACCGTTGCCTAAGTGGGCACTAATAAAATTGCTTTGCTCGATAGGTTGCTCTAGTAACTTTGCTGTTTGCCCTGCAACATAAAAATGACTTGTGCCATGAAAACCATAACGCCTAACACCAAACTCGGTGTACAACTTATATGGAAGAGCGTAAAGAAAGGCAACTTCGCTCATAGTTTGATGAAATGCAGTATCAAACACCGCGACTTGTGGCAAACCTTCAAACGATGCCTGCGCCGACGATATACCTAGTAAATTAGCGTGCCCATGAAGCGGTGCAAGCGTTGCAGACTGTGTAATGCCTGCAATTACTTTTTCGTCAATCAATACCGATCGCGTAAAGTGCTCGCCGCCATGTACAACACGATGGCCCACTGCGATAAGTTGCTCGTCTAAGTTGTGATCTTTTATTAAGCTTACAAGCGTATTTATAGCCTCAGCATGAGCTTGATTAGCCGCTAAGTCGATAACTGTTTTAGTACCATTAAATTTGTATTTAATAGAGGGTGCTTTAGCGCCTAAGCGTTCAGCAAGGCCTGAAATGATTTCGTGACCACCGTTCGCATCAATAATGGCAAACTTTAAGCTAGAGCTACCACAATTTAAAACTAAAACGTGTTGTGATTCAGGAGAGGTTGTTGGCATAGATTCAATTTCCATAAACAAATTTAGTAAGTAAACGTTAATTCGTAATCGTTACACTTACGGTATTAAGTAAAGCTAAAACAATTGAATGTTCAATTGCAAAGTAGTTAACGCAATGTTAAATACTTTACCTTAATTAAGATGTTTAAGTTAGGATTGTTCGCTATTAAAAGGTAAATTTAAGCTGTTTTACTGAGAAAGTGTAACTCTTTCATTTTGTGTTACACTTTGCGTATAGCTCGTTTTTCCATTGTATTTAAAAGCAGTATCTGTGAGGAGTCATGATGCAAAAAAGTGTGATGTCACAACTACAAACAGGCCGTTTGTATGGTAAAAGATGGCCAATGCGTAAAGAGCTTGCGCCTTTGTTTTTAGAGTTTAGAGTGATTAGAGCGACTGAGCTTGCCATTACAGTAATGCCAATCTTGGCTATGCTAACGTTGTTTTTTCAGCTTAATTACTTAGGATCTGATTTTTTACCGCAAGCTATTGCGAGTGCATTATTTTTTATATCGTTACCTTTACAAGGTTTATTTTGGTTAGGCAAACGAGCGCAAACGCCTTTAGATCCTGCTATGCAAAAATGGTACAACGAGCTGTACACTAAAATGGCGGCTAATGGATATCAAACGCAGTTAAGTGAAAACAAGCCCCGTTATATGGAGCTTGCTAACTTACTTAAAGATATGTTTGAAAAAATGGATAGAGCATTTACTAAAGAGCAGTTTTAGCGGGTTATACCATTATCTATTTTGGTAAACTGAGTAATATAAAATGATAAGGTGACAGTGTGTTCACCTTTTTGTTCGAGTGCTGTCCAGTGCTCGGGTCTAAATTTCCATGCAAATGGCGTCATCATTATTAAGTTTTTAATATCAGTAAAGCTAAGCGCTACATGCTCTGTTAAAAGGATCTGCTTTGATTTTTGAAATCCTTTTGGAGTGGCTATTTCAGTATGTTCGTTTACTTCTGAATATATATACGATTTTAGCTCTTTTAAATGACAAGGTCCTGGGCTTGCAACCACTAATGTTGCGTTTTGATTTGCTAGGCGTTCAAGCTCTTGCTCAAACAAAGGTGCAAATACACTTACAAGTACATCAGCAAATTGGCTTTTAAAGGGCGCTTGGCTAATTGATGCCACACTAAATTGGCAATTAGGGTAGCGCTTAGCTGCATATTTAACCGCTGATTTTGAAATGTCGACACCGTATACAACAGCATTTGTTTTATTTGCGATTGCTTGGGTATAAAACCCTTCACCGCATCCTAAATCAATAATAGTATTCGCACTTATATTACTAATTATATCGCTAAGATTTCGTTGTAAGAAGCCATAATAACCAAGCTCTAAAAATGCGCGTCTGGCTTGTACCATTTCAAGTGAATCACCCGGTTGTTTTGAATTTTTTTGCTGCACAGGCAGTAAATTAACATAGCCTTCTTTAGCAAAATCAAAGCTGTGGTTGTTAGCACAACGAAGTGTTGAATCAGTTTTCAAAAGTGCGAGATTACACAGCGGGCATTGATATTCAAGACTCATGAGCCTAGGTAGTCCTTATCGTAAAAAGTTTTTACCCAATGCGGGCGATAGGTGATCATAATTGTTATAGCCATGCCGTTGAGCATTGCTTCAGGAAACCAAATTATGGCACTTAAATAAACGTAGTTATCTGCAAGTTCTTGCCAATTGTATTGCCCTATAGCTAAGTAAAATAAAGCACCTAGGCTTATTTTTATACAGGCTATAAATCCTGCGGTTATAAACGCACAAACAAATATATAAACAAAAAAATGACGAGGTAAATATTGGTAACTAATTATAAAGCCAAGATAGCTCAATAAAATAGGAATAAACGCACCAATAAGCAGTTGTACTGGTAATAGCTCAAGTTCAATTTGACCAAAGGCAGCGAGTAGGGCTGTGGCAAGTAGGCTACTTAAAATAGTCAATCGCCAGCCTAAAATTAATGTAGCAGCCGTAACACCTAGTATGTGTAAATCAAGGCCAGTTAAAATGCCAGCCTTTATTCGCCAAAGCACTGCAAACACTAACGCACACGCAAGTACGCCAGTTTGACGGACTGGCGTATTAAGCAATGTTTTATATGTTTTTTTATCAAAGCTTAATAGAGCAATAATAATCACAAGAGCCCAAAGTAGCCCCTGCATTGTTAGGCTGAGCATAATAATTACTTAAATGTTGACCATATAGGGGCATGATCTGAGGGTTTTTCAATACCGCGAAGTTCGTAATCAATACCTGTATCTATGCAGCGTGCTGCAAGCTCATTGGTTGCAAGCACTACATCTATACGAAGTCCTCGATTATCTACAAACCCTTTAGAGCGATAGTCAAACCACGAGTATTGATCGTCTGTTTCGGGGTTTTGCTCTCTAAAGGTGTCTTTAAAACCCCAATTAAGTAATGTTGCAAGCCATTCACGCTCTACCGGTTGGAAAGAACATTTACCCGTTTTTAACCAACGTTTAGCATTTACTTCGCCAATACCAATATCTAAATCGGTAGGTGATATGTTGATATCACCCATAACGATGACGTCTTGATCGGGTGTGTGATTGGTTTCAAGGTGTGTCATTAAATCTTTATAAAATTGACGTTTATAAGGGAATTTAGTTTCGTGATTAATATTATCACCTTGTGGGAAATAGCCATTCATGACAGTAAGGTCGCGACCGTTTTCTTGTTCAACAGTGACGCTTATCATGCGTTTTTGCGATTCATCTGTATCGGTGGCAAAACCTTTTAAGACCGATTTAGGCTCTTTTTTGCATAACATAGCTACGCCATAATGCGCTTTTTGACCATGAAAGTAGACGTGATATCCCATTTTTCGTACATCTTCTAATGGGAATGCTTCGTCGTGAACTTTAATCTCTTGCAAGCCAATAACGTCTGGTTGATGTTTGTCGATAATTGCTTGTAATTGGTGAAGACGAGCACGCAGACCATTGATATTGAAAGAAATCACTTTCATAAAATTTACCTTAAAATTGGTTCTATTTAATAGATTAAATTGTATCAGTAAATACGCGTACATAACATGACTGAATTGAGATAATAGCTGCGCAAATGTTGATCAAATGATGGGTAAAGTTTAAACATTGTGAATACAATATTAATTATTTAAATAAATAAAAAATTCAATTGAACTTAACTTTATTGAATATATAATGCGCGAAATTCACTTGTTTAGCTCGTTCAAATAGGATCTCTCATGAAAACTCAACTACTTTTAGCCACTGCTTTACTAGCATCTGCAACTGCGTCAGCTCAAAGCAATACTTACTTTAGCCAAGATAACAAAATTGAGTCTAAGTTATGTGTACTAAGTGCAAACGAAGGCTTTAGCGTTGCTCGTAAAGAAGCTGCCCAACACGGTGTTTACCTATCTCGTTTTTCTAAAAGCATTTTATGTAATGGTGAAGATATTCGTGATATTGCTAAAAAAACGACATTAAGCAACGCATCAGTTGAGAAAGTAGAAGTATTTGCAAAAGACGCTCAACAAGAAACTCAATTATGTATGACGGCTTTAAAACAAGGTTTAGCACCTGTTCGTCAAAAAATTGGTAACCTAAACTCATTAAAATGTAATGGTCAAAACGTTACTGAGTTTGTTAAACGCTACCAAAACGCAGCAATCTAATTATTAGCTTAACTATATAAGTAAATTTGAAATGCCTGGTTTTTACCGGGTATTTTTTTGCAAAAATTACAAGGTTGTTTGCAAAGCTTGCAAGCTTAACTTATTGAAACTGTTTAATAAATATACCGATCGAGATTAAGTTATTGATTATTATAAGTTAACTATTATTGGCATTGGATTTGTATTAGTTAAAGTGACATTTAATTAATTACGAAGGATACGTCTTATGAAAAAGTTAACATTAGCAGCCACTATTTTAGCATCATTAAGCCTAGCGGCTTGTTCATCTAATCAAGGTCTTGAAAGAATAGACAGTGACTTTGCAAGTTTAGATAATGATAGCGATGGCTACATCTCAAAAGTTGAAGCTGATGACGATAGCATTTGGGGCCATTTTTCAAATATTGATACCAATATGGATAACGAAATTAGCCGCAAAGAATTTAACACTTATATGAAGCTTAATAATGGCAAAGTAGCCACTGATTCTGAAGTAAGTGAGTCGGCATTTAAAGCTGAAATTGCTAAATTCGATAAAATTGAAAGCAGTTTTTCAAGCTTAGATAACGACAGCAATGGCTATATCTCGGTAGTTGAAGGTAACGATGATGATATTTCAAATCATTTTGGTTACATGGATAAAAACCAAGATAAGCGCATCAGTAAAAGCGAGTTTATGGGTTACATTAAAAAATACGGTAACGCAGTAGCTGAAGATGATGCATTAGAAGCTTTTAAAAGTAACTAATAGTTACCATTTTAGTAAGTAAGATTAAAGCCAGTGCTAGTCACTGGCTTTTTTGTGTTTTAAATTTAGTTATTTGATAGATATATTTTCCTAGTTTGGTGTTGTTCTGTCATAATAGATGGCTGTGTATTTTTATTTGTTAAGAGTGTGTATGGCGGGTCGGCGAATTAGTGATGAACAACTAGTTGAGATCATTGAAGCAGCTATTTTTGTTGCAGATAAGCCTGTTAGTAAACGCCACCTTAAAGACATCGTATTAATAGATTTAGCTATTTCTATGACGCGAATAAATGACGCAATAGATACAATACAAGAACATTTTCAAACTCGTGGTATTCGCTTAGTTGAAGTTGGTAGTGGGTATCGGTTTCAGGCATGCAGTAGTTTAAGCCCTTGGTTAAATAACTTGTGGCAAGAACGCGCACCAAAATACTCGCGTGCTTTACTGGAAACATTATCACTTATTGCATACAGGCAGCCCATTACACGCGGCGAAATTGAGCAAGTAAGAGGTGTTACTACGGGTTCGAATATTATTAAAACCTTACTCGAAAGAGAGTGGGTTAAAGTGGTAGGGCATAAAGAGGTTCCGGGAAAGCCGGCTTTATATGCAACTACTAAGCAATTTTTAGATTATTTTTCGTTAACTGGACTTGAAAATTTACCTGCGTTGCCAACAGAGCAGCAAAGTAAAATTAACCAGTTATTGAGCGATCCTTCTGTGAGAGAACCATCCGAATGAGTATTATACAAGGTGAAAAGTTACAAAAAGTCTTAGCCCGTGCAGGCGTAGGCTCACGCCGTGAAATGGAAAAATACATTGACGCAAACCGCGTTAGTGTAAACGGTAAAGTGGCAAAGTTAGGTGACCGGGTTGAAGAAACCGATTTGATTCGTGTTGACGGACACAGTGTAAAAATCGAAGAAAAAGCAGACCGAATCTGTCGTGTGATTATGTATAACAAACCAGAAGGTGAGTTAAGCACACGTAAAGATCCTGAAGGGCGTCGTACTGTATTTGACCGACTTCCTCGTATTGATGGCGATCGCTGGATTGCGGTTGGTCGATTAGACGTTAATACATCGGGTTTAATGCTTTTTACAAACGATGGTGAACTGGCAAACCGTTTAATGCACCCAAGCTATGAAGTAGAGCGTGAATACTCTGCACGTGTATTTGGTGAAGTAACCAACGAGACGGTTAAAAACTTACTACGTGGTGTTGAGCTTGAAGATGGCCCAGCCAAATTCACGACTGTAACCCCTATGGGTGGCGAAGGCGTTAACCGTTGGTTTAACGTAACGTTAAATGAAGGGCGTAACCGTGAAGTTCGTCGTTTATGGCAGTCTCAAGATGCAGAAGTATCTCGTCTTATTCGTATTCGTTACGGTAAACTAGAGCTTGATAAGCGCGTGCCACAAGGTGGTTGGATGGAGTATGATTTAGAAACAGTAAACTACTTGCGTAAAACCGTTAAATTAGGCCGCGAAACACAAACTAAGCTTTCTGTTATGCCTGAAAAACGCAAAGATAAACGCGCTAAAATCAACCAAATTCGTAAAGCAGTTAAAAAACACAATCAGCGTGTTAAGCCGACTAAACGTAAATAATCAATTAGTTATTTATTGAACACAAAAAAGCCGCTAATTGCGGCTTTTTTAATGTGTGTTGTTTAAACTATTTAAACTCTAAATTACTTTTTTACTTGAGCATCTAACGATTCGCCATTCACTTCACTAGAATCGTCACTCATTAGATATAAATATGTAGGCATTAAATCCTCTGGTGTAGCAAGTGCGTCTCTATCTTCACCTGGATATGCAGCAGCTCGCATTGAAGTGCGAGTAGCGCCTGGGTTAATACAGTTTACACGAATATTCGTTTTACCTACTTCACATGCCCATGTTTGCATCATACCTTCTACTGCAAATTTTGAGATGGCATAAGGCCCCCAAAATTCACGACCTTTGCGGCCTACACCTGATGACGTAAATACTATCGATGCATTATTAGACTTACGAAGAACAGGAAAAAGTGCTTTAGTGATCATTGCTTGTGCAGTCACGTTTACTTTCATTATGTTTTCGAACGTAGATGAGCAAAAATGTTCAAGCGGACCGAGTGACCCTAAAATACCTGCATTATTAAGCAACCCATCAAGGCGTCCAAACTGATATTCGATTGTTGCAGCAAGGTCACGGTAGTTTTGCTTCGTTGCGCCTTTTAAATCCATAGGGACTATTGCAGGTTTAGGGTAGCCAGCATTAACAATTTCATCGTAAACACATTCAAGTTTATTAGTTGTTTTTCCTAATAAGATAACTGTAGCGCCGTATTTTGCATACGTAATTGCTGCAACTCGGCCAATACCATCACCGGCGCCTGTTATTAAAATAACTTTATCTTTAAGTGCGTTTTCAGCTGCTTGATATGTGTGCATAAAAGTACCAATTCATATAATTTTTTTGATTTTAACATAGCGAAACGTGAAGTAATCGAATTTATTGTAAAATTAGGTGGCGAAAATAGAAACTTTACGTTAAGTTTAACTGGTCTAATGTCTCATTAATAACCTGATTACATTGTTTTAACTTAATACACTGATTAAACACACTATAAAAATAAAATACGTGCGGAGCCAACAATATGAAAAAAATGCTACTTTCACTCTCGGTTACAGCTGCTTTAGCAGGTTGTGGCGGTGGAGAAACGTTAACAGATGTCAAAAACGACACAGCAGCAGTTATCCCAACAGCAACAGTTACATTTGATCCAGCAGCAGGTATCTTATCGGTACCCAATGATTTATTAATGAGTGGAACTCAAGACGGTACACTTAATATTCCTGGTGAATTAGATGACAACAATGTCTCTATTTCGCGCGCAGCTTATGCAAACCCTCAACTTGCACTAGGTGCACTTGATGGTTGGTCTTCGCAGGTTCCTTATAAAATCGATTTAACATTCCCACCAAATGTGAGTTTAGATGAAGCGTCTGCTGGGACCCCTGGTACAGTAAGAATTTTTGAAGTTGTAATGGGTGCAAGTTTAACTGATGCAGAATGTTCAGTTGTAGCTGCCGGTACTGCTTGTAAATTGGTCGGTGAGCTTACTTTTGGTGTTGACTTTGTTACTCAAGCTTCAGGTGATGGCGTTGCTATTATACCTTTAAAACCTTTTACGGCCGGTAGCTCATACATCAATGTATTAACTACAGCGCTTAAGGATTCTTTAGGTCGTTCTATTGAGCCTTCATCTACTTATGCCTCTGTGAGTGAAGAAGCGCCGTTAATTACAGAAGCCCAACTTGGTTTGCAAGGTGCTGTAAATAGCTACGAAAATGTAGTAGTTAGTTCAGGCGATATTTCAAAAGACGATATTATTTTTTCTAGCGCAATGACTATTCAATCAGCAGGGCCAGTACTTGGTACTATTAAGCAATTATTAGCTGGTAGTTTGAGAAACCCTGCAACCATACCAAAAATAACTATCACAGAGTCTGAAGAAACGGTTAAAGATTTTTTAGGTTTTCCAGACATAGCTACTTTTGCACCATTTGATGCTGTTGAATACATTAAAGGTGAAATTACTTTACCAATGTATCTAGGCACACCTACAGGTACCGATATAAGCGCTTTGAATGACACATACTGGAAAGCAATGTGTTCAAGCCCTGTTGCAGTATTAAATCAGTTAGCCGCGGATCAAAAGTTACGAGATGAGGGTAAAGAAGAAGATATTGATGCAACTATGTTTGACGAAGGGCCTTATGAAGACGTTTGTCAGCAAATAAATACCCGTCTACATGACTATCCAAAAATAGATATTACTCGGCATTTAACTAAATATAACCCAGTTCCATTAGCTCAAAGCAATGAGACTATACCTGTACAAATTACAAAGCCAATTTTAGCTGATATAAATGTTTATCGTTCAGCTTATGGTTTACCTGAGCTTGAAAGTATCCCAGAAGGTGGTTGGCCTGTTGTGATTATGCAGCACGGCATTACAACAAAAAAAGAAAGTATGCTTGCTTTAACTGCGCAGCTTTCTATTCAAGGCTTTGCAACGGTTGCTATTGACCATCCAAGACATGGTGAGCGTGGAATAGATGTTGATGATGATGGAACAGACGACTTTAATACAACAACGGGCTCTGTACTTAGTTACATGAACTTAAGTTCATTGCTTGTTGCACGTGATAGCTTACGTCAATCGGCTGCTGATTTATTAGGCCTTCGTTTAGGCCTAAACTTTATCAACGATACAACTATTAATAGTAAAGACGTTACCTACATTGGGCATTCGCTAGGTTCTATTGTTGCTCCAGCATTTATTGCTCAAGCTAATACGCCAATGGCAGAAACGCTTGATCCGCTATTTAATGTAAACACGGTAGCGCTTGCAAGTGGTGGTGGCGGTATAGCAAGTTTCTTACTTGAATCTGCTGCGTTTGGTCCATTTATTCAAGGTTCAGTACTTTCACAAGCGGGTACAACAGAAGCTGATGAACTTAACGTTTACTTACAGGGCGCTGCGCTTTCTAACTGTGGTTCATTGGCATCGGAGGATATGGAAGCTTATTTAACGTGTGGTTACAGCGAATATATTGCATCACTTACCACTGCGGGTGAAACGACTAAACTTACTAACATTCAAGATGTATTTACACAGTTTGCTTTTGCGGCGCAAACAGCATTAGATAGTGGCGACCCAACGAACTACGCAGCCACTGTGAAAGCATTAGGTACTCCTGTTTATACTAATGTTGTTGTGGGTGATGGTGTTGATAACAAGCCTGACCAAGTGATACCACCAATGGCAGCTAATAATCCTATTTCTGGCACAATTCCATTAGCTAACTTGATGGGTCTTGAAACAGTAAGCTCTTCGCAAGCATTGAGTGAAACACCTTCGAGCTATTTAGTTAAATTTACGACTGGCCATCATGGTTCTATTTTAACGCCAGCTCAAGATGCTGCAGAGGCTTCGACTGTTGAAGGCAGTGCAGCTGCTAATGCAGAAATGCAGTTACAAGTAGCAACTTACTTAGCTGCTCGCGGACGGATGTTATTAGTGTCAAATCCTGAGATTGTGACTGATTAATAACCAGTAAAATAATTAACCTTTAAAAGCCACTGAAAAGTTAACACCATTCAGTTAAGCATGCTTTGACTTAATGGTGTACCGAGTTTTTGAAATTCGAACGGTCCTACTTTTGGGCCGTTTTCTTTTTTCTGGAAGAATATAACGTTTCACTCGTTCTCGCAT